>NZ_JBLZFX010000001.1:0-171078 GCF_050753345.1 Alkalinema pantanalense CENA528
GTACAATATTTTCCATATGGCTATCCATCCGGTGCGTTTTGGATTAATTTGCACCCTATCCGATGGATAGCTTCTCTGTCCACTCCTGCCTCGCTAAAATTGTCCGGACTATTGAAATTAGAAACATAAGATTTAAGCTACTGGAATAACTCCTAGATTGATTTAATGATTTTCATAAATTAGACGGGAAATTCATTAATACAGCATTTTCATAATCTTTATATTTCAGTTTCACTGTTCTTTATTCGTAATGTGGATGATACGAAATCTCTTCTCTTTTCAGCGATCGCTTACTCGACGATCGCTTACTCGGCGATGGCCTACCATGCGTTCCCAGGCAACTTCCTCTAAATCAATGTTCTCAAAATCAATGTTCTCAAAAGTGGCGATGATCGTCACTGTAGGGTTACTCAGCTTGGCTTGCAGTTTGGGATGGGGGTTCAATTCTGCGATCGCTCAGCCTGCAACTGCCCAGCCCACCGCTTCCCCAGCCGCCGTTGTCATTGATGGGCAGCCGATCTTCCAAGTCAGTGCCTTTGGCCAATTTAGCGCGCAGGAACGAGCCGATTTAATTAATCTCCAAATTAAAGAAGCGGTGCAAGCCTCGGAGCCCATGCAGGTCAAGTTAGAAGAACGCAATGGCGCACCCACTATTCTTTTAGATAATCGCTATTTATTAACCGTCACCAATCCCGATACCGTTTCTGGCAATTCCCCATCTAACCAAGCGACTCTCTGGGTAGCGCAGATCCAAAACGCGCTCCAGCAGGCTCAAGCGGAACGATCCACCAGCTACCTACGCCAAACGACAGTACTTGCGGTGGGCTTAGTGATTGTGGCCTTTGGGGTGCAGCGGTTGCTGAGATGGTTAGAGCAACGATCGTGCCAACGTCTCCTGCAACGGATTGCAGCCACTGAAGGAGATTCGTCCAGCACCGATAATACTAAACTTTTAAAATTAATTTTTAAGCTCGGTGGGACGATCGCGCGGGTAGGATTGTGGATTGCGACAGCCCTATACATTACCAATCTTTTCCCCTTCACTCGTCAATGGAGCTACCACATCACTCGCATTCTCCTCTCAAGTTTTACATCGTCTATTTTGACCTTGGGGAACAAGTCCTATACGGTCATTGACGTACTGATCTTGGTGGGATTGTTAATCAGTTGGTTTATCCTAGCAGGCACCTTAAGCAATTTGCTGCGATCGCGGGTGTTGAGTTTTGCTGGGATCAATCGTGGGGTTCAAGAGGCGATCGTCATCCTCACTCGCTACAGTTTGATTGCCATTGGCACTTTGGTTGTGCTGCAAGTGTGGGGATTGGACATTAGTTCCCTAGCCATTTTAGCCAGTGCATTGGGGTTGGGAATTGGGCTAGGTTTGCAGAATATTGCCAAGAATTTTAGTAGTGGATTAGTCCTCGTGTTTGAGCGACCTATCCAGGTGGGGGATTTTATTGAAGTGGGAGAGCTGAAAGGTACTGTGGAACGCATTGGAGGGCGCAGTACAGAAATTCGCACCTTGGATCATGTGTCCATCATTGTGCCCAATTCGCGTTTTTTGGAGATGGAGGTGATTAACTGGAGTCATAGCAATCCGATTTCTCGCTTACATATTCCCGTAGGGGTGGCCTATGGCTCCGATCCCAAGGTGGTGCGATCGGCGTTGCTGGAAGCGGCCCAGGGCTATCCGGACATTCTCAAAACTCCATCCCCGAATGTTCTTTTTACGGGCTTTGGAGATAGTGCTTTAAATTTTGAGTTGTTAGTTTGGACTCGGGAACCCAGTCGGCAGTTTGTGCTCAAGAGTGAGCTGTTCTTTCGGATTTATGACGTGCTGACAGCCAAGCACATTGAAATTCCCTTCCCCCAACAGGATCTGCACCTCAGATCGGGTGCTTTAAGCTTTTCACCCCCGATCGAGTCGGCTCTGATTCAACTCTCGAGCCAACTGGCTCACCCGTCTCCCGCTGAGCCGAAAATTTCAGAAG
This sequence comes from Alkalinema pantanalense CENA528, assembly GCF_050753345.1. Lineage (NCBI taxonomy): Bacteria > Bacillati > Cyanobacteriota > Cyanophyceae > Leptolyngbyales > Leptolyngbyaceae > Alkalinema > Alkalinema pantanalense. The sequence continues at coordinate 1,992 of NZ_JBLZFX010000001.1, forward strand.
GCCCGATCGAGGAGAGCCAGGAAGATGTCAAGAACAGCAATGGCACTAAACCAGACTTCAACAGTCAAAGCTAAAAAATGATAAAACCCGCTCTAAGAGCAGGTTTTAATCTATCGGAGCGGCGGGATTTGAACCCACGACCCCCACTACCCCAAAGTGGTGCGCTACCAAGCTGCGCTACGCCCCGTAACCAGTTAACTGAACTCGCGTTCAGCGCTCAGCTATACTAACACTACCAAATTCATTTATGCAACTCTTTTCTCAAGAAACTTATGGAACAAGTTTGCTGAAAAAGTTTGGAGGCCAATCTTGCCATCAAAACACCCGGATGGTTTGTAACACCTGCAAGAATTCTGCAACGACTGCACAGGGCCAAAACCCTTCTGCCCTTCTGCCTGTATTCAGAATGCAGCGCAGGCTGTAGGCATGGGGAAAGCCTTCCGCTTCCAACCAGAGCCGATCGGTTTCCAACTCACAGGCGATCGTTTCTTCGTCCATCAGTTCCGTGGCGATCGCCTGCATTGTCTGATCTAGCTGCGCTGCCAACTGGCACAAATCCTCAAATTCGGCGGCGGTCAGTTCGATCGCCCAATCTTCCGAACCTACTAGGGCCGGAAATTCCTCTGCCGTCGGATCCCAGCCGATCCGCCACCCTGATCCAGACTTCACCAACCGCGACATACTGTTTTTTGCTTAGCCAATGCGTTTGCGTTTGGATGTCACTTTAGCAAAGACGCGCCCCCCGTGCGAGGGTTGACGGGTTGGGGCTGAGCGGTTGGCATTGGAGTTGGCCGACTAGGGCGTTTGGCAGCGTTCAGCGTGTCTACCAGAGCTTGTACCAGGGCGTTACGCTGGGCACGATCGAGTTTTTGTATGGCCGATCGATCGGCCTCCATAGGATTGCTTTTCAGGGTGCCTGCGCCGGGATAGGTGGCGGGATCCATAATTTCGTTGGCCCCCAGATAATCGGCGAGGGTCAGCTTCCAGTCCAAGCGATAGTTGGCGGGTCGGCCCTTGGTGTAGAGGTGATAGCGAATAACCCGATTGATTAACGTGCCTTTGACATCTTGCTTGCCTGTAACGCGGCTCACGTACTGATTTTCCAGGGGCAGGAAGGGAAGTTGCTGATAGATTTGCTGACTGGCCTCGTTAGCACCTACGGTTTGGGCTACTAGGGGCTGGAGGGGCTGGGCGATGAGAAGCACCGCGATCGTGAGCGAGAGTCCAAAAAAACGCTTAAACATAGTGGATCTCAGAGCGGGTCATACAGGCCGTCATTCCTTCAGAAACAACGAAGAGACAAGCGAAGGGTTCCAAATTACCCTTAGCCTATCTCCTCAAATTCGGTGCCGTACAGCAGGTTCGGTTCGCTGTTATTCCCCAATAATTTCCGGCTGGGTCAGTTCATCGGACATTTCGATGATGGCTCGCATAACCGGCTTCATCATGGGATCTTCCACCGCATCAAATTCCTCAAAGCGACGACGCTTAGCTCGGTTAGCCACCTGCACGGTGATCCGGTAGCGGTTGGACGCGGCACTAATCAGATCATCCGCCCGCCGCATAAGCTGCTCAGTATCCAGGGTTGAGCGTTTATGAAGGGATCCGGACTTGGATGTAGTCTTGGACTTACGCAAAGCAGCCTCTCTCAAAAGATAAGACAACAGAAACTTTAAACTATCGACGTTTAATCGACTGTGAATCGATTTTGACCGATCGAGCTTGTAACCGATCGAACTTTGAATCATCAAAGAATCATCAAAGCTAAGGCAGATCAAACCGCTTCGATATCCAGCGTAGATCAAATTTCCCTAGATTGACAGGATAGCCTAGCACACTTTTTGGGGTTGTGACCCACGATCGTGCCCGGTGAGCCAATGGAGAAAGGGAAGTTTGGGAGAATTTACAATGACTTCGGTCACAGCGATAGTCAGCACTTCAGCCAAAATAAACTTGGACAACGGAATATGAAGATTTGAAAATTTTTCGGGGTAATGGTAGATTCCAAGCCAGGAAGGTTGGGTGGTTTACCGGATCGATCACGGCGATCGGTTGACGTGATCCCGTAGGTCTGCCCTGGGGACTAGACCCACGTTGCGCCTACGCTTTAATCTTCCCATCCTAGCCAATCTAAATTTAGTAATATCCACTCCTGACTGCGATTTCTGGATTCAACCCCTCTATTCAAAGCTCTGAATTTATGCACTTTTCGACTGCTACGATCGCGCAACCCATTCGGCTCAAACAACAAACCCAGCGCTGGATCGTCATGGGAGATAGCCTGGTTTATGGCTTTGGGGATCCGATTGGAGGGGGCTGGGTGGAACGGTTGCGTCGCCAGTGGATGAGCCCAGATTGTACTGACCATGTGCTCTATAACTTGGGGGTGCGGGGTGATGGCATCAATCAGGTGTTGCAGCGGTTGGAGACGGAATTTCGGCTACGGGGCGAGGTGCGCAATCGGCAGCCGGATGCGTTGATTTTATCGGTGGGAACGAATGATTCCCCGAGACTGGGCCGATCGGATGGCCGGAATTTTTTAGAGTTTGAGGCGTTCCAGTCGGCGATCGCGCAATTGTTGGATCAGGCGCAGAGCCTATGTCCGGTGTATTTTGTGGGGATGGTGCCTGTCAACGAAGCGGCGATGCCATTTTTGGACTGCTTGTACTACAACCATGCTGATCAGTTCCGCTACAAAGAGGCAACACGCAAAGCCTGTGAGCAACGGGGCATTCCCTATCTGGATTTATTTGAGCGCTGGATGGCCAAGGGCACGACCTGGTGCAATCATCGGTTGACGCAGGATGGCTTACATCCCAATGTGTTGGGCTATGAGACGATGGTGGCGGATGTGTTGGCGTGGGATGCGTTGGCGGCGTTAAGCCAGCAAGCGGGGAGAATGCAGGCGGGGGGCCATTGAACTGGATTTGATTGAACCGTGCCCGATCGAGGTTGGGATGATCGAGGTTGGGACGGTCGATCGGTTGGGGCTTGGGCGCATTGGGGCTAAGCTATTCTGGGGATGTTCGTTGTTTGACGTTCGCTCCGGTTGATCGTTGAATTGTGTTTGGGAAGGAAAAAGCATGACGGTGTTGGTGGTCGCCACTGGCAATCCTGGAAAGTTGCAGGAAATTCAAGCCTATTTCAGCGAGGATTCCGGCTGGGAGTTAGAACTGAAGCCGCCGGAGTTGGATGTGGAGGAAACGGGTGTCACGTTTTTGGAGAATGCTTGTTTGAAGGCGTCGCAGGTGGCGCTGGCGACGGGGCACTGGGCGATCGCCGATGATTCGGGGTTGGCGGTGGATGGGTTGCAGGGTGCGCCGGGGGTGTTTTCGGCGCGCTATGGCACGAGTGATGACGATCGCATCGATCGGGTGTTGCGGGAGCTAGGTTCGACGACGGAGCGGCGGGCGCAGTTTATTTGTGCGCTGGCGGTGGCGCGTCCGGATGGGACGATCGTGATCCAAGAGGAGGGGATCTGTCCGGGGGAAATTTTGTCGGAGCGGCGCGGTGAGGGCGGCTTTGGCTATGATCCGATCTTTTTTGTGCCGGAGATCCAGAAAACGTTTGCGGAGATGTCGCCGGAGGTGAAGCATCGGCTGAGTCACCGGGGACGGGCGTTTGAGCAGGTGTTGCCGCAGTTAGCGCAATTGCAGGGGCAGTTGTAGAAGGTTGGACTGTGCGGGAATTGTTGATGGATTTTCCCGCAGGCTCTGTTTTTTTTACTTTTTAGGTCACATTCGAAGCATCCAGCCAGGTGGTGAGGTCTTCGATCGATGTGAGGTCGAAGATCGCGAGGGCTAGGGCGTTGAGTTGCTCGATCGAGAGTTGGTGAATGCGCTCGTGAATGGGTTGGGGTAAAGAGCCAAATTTTCGTGCGAGTAACTGCAAGATAAGCAGTTCTTGGCCTTGTTGACGGCCTTCTTGGATGCCGCGTTCGTAGCCGATTTGTTCAACGCTGGTGACGTAAGGCATTCGACGATCCTCTTTAGGTCACATTCGCAGCATCCAGCCAGGTGGTGAGGTCTTCGATCGATGTGAGGTCGAAGATCGCGAGGGCTAGGGCGTTGAGTTGCTCGATCGAGAGTTGGTGAATACGCTCGTGAATGGGTTGGGGTAAAGAGCCAAATTTTCGTGCGAGTTGCTGCAAGATGAGCAGTTCTTGGCCTTGTTGACGGCCTTCTTGGATGCCGCGTTCGTAGCCGATTTGTTCAACGCTGGTGACGTAAGGCATTCGACGATCCTCTTCGTAGCGTTTTAAGTCTTCCCAGAAAGTTCGTTTTAATCCTTCTGGCAATATCATAACCCAGTCGATAAAGCGGAAGAGGTTGAGGATGGCCGATCGATTGTAGCCGCGTTCGTAGAGGCATTTGACGAGGCTGAATTTCCAGGTTTTGCGGGCGGAGGGGTCGGTTTTGGTTTCTTGGGCTTTGAGGTGGGCCATGACGACGATCGCGAAGGGGTTGGGGTTTTGTTCGAGGTCTGGCCAGCGCGATCGATAGTCGAGGAGTTTGATGGCGGTGAATTGGAATTGGAGGGAGCTGCCGGGGGTTTGGCTGGTGTATTGTTGGGGGTGCCAAGTGGGGCGGCTATCGCAGAGGATAGCGAGACTGGAGGGCATTTGGTGAAAGTATTCGAAGATGCGGATGGCGTAGGTGAACATGCGTTCGGGGAAGTGGTGTTCGGGTGCGGCTTGGATTTCGAGGTGGATGAGGAGGATGAGGGGGGTGCCGCGTTTGCGATGGACTTTGACGAGTTGGTCGGCGAAGCGTCGGCCTAGTTCTGCGTCGGGGGTGATTTGCTGAAATTCTTTGTCGAGGAATTCGATCGGGTGTGTCCAGTCGATGAGCCGATCGATTGCGGGAAAGAAGAAGGCGATCGCGTCGGGGAAGTGTTCCCGTAGAACCAGTTTCCAGGGGGAGTCTTGGTCGATCCGGGGGTCTTGCATGGTGAGGCGGGGCAATGATTGCAAATTATCTCAGTACTTGACAGGAGTTTGGTTTGTTCGTAGGCTTAGTTCTCATAGCTGAGTACAACCGTGTTTGACTTCCCGATTGAATCAGCTTGTTTCCCAAAAATTAAGGCGCTACCCAATGTTGATTGAGGCCAACAGAGGGCAGCTAAACCCCCAAGCTGAAACAGGCAGCTGGGCGGTCTGACACGGATTGTAACATTCGATCGGGCCACCCTACTTGTCTTGCGCAAAAGGGTGGTCTTAATTTTTGGGGTTTCTTCCCATCTCTACAAGTAGGAGAAATCCCATGTTTATTGGTTTTGATGAAGTCGATCGCGTAATCAACGACGATCGGCAGCCGTTGCAGTTTTATCTATTAGGCAGTCGCAGGGAAGTGCAGGCAGCAATCGATCAGTTGCATGTTTTGCGTTTCTCCGACCGTGTGCTCTGGAGCAGGCCGGTTCCGGTGCCGAGGTCTGAGTGGAAGTATGTGAGCCGGATGCAACGGCAGCAACCCACGGATTCGATCGGTTGAGCGGTGGTGTTCGGTCGGATGATGTAGCGGATTGATCGATCGATGCAACGGATCTGTTCTTAAAGTTCCCCTAGCTTCTAGGGAGAGGCTTAGCTAGGCACAAGGGGGAAATCCATCACACTGCTGTAAATTTCCCCTTTACAAACATCTTCAACAATCTATTTCACAGTTTTCAGCAAATAGATTGTGAATCAGAGTCAATTAGCAATGAAAACAATTCAAAATCAAAAATTAATCTAGGAAAAATCAGTGAGTTCGATCGTAATAACATCGCAACGATATCAAAGAAACATCGCAACGGTAACGGAATGACATCACAATCACGATATTCACTCAGTCAAATTCCGGTTTCTCTGGCTCCATTTTCCCTCAGTCTTTATGCAATACTAAACTTAACAATTCTCTAATCTAAGTTGAACCCCTGACCCATGAGCCAATACGAGCGTTTAATGATGATGGCGGAGGATGAGCTGACTCAGTACAGCACCGACGCCCGAAAACTGGAAAAACTGCGCCGCAAAGTCGGCATTTCTACCACTTTGGCCGATCGCCAAGAGGTCAAGGAGCAACTCAACCAAGAACTTCCGACGGATCCAATCAGCAAACTGGTGATGAACCAACGGCAAACCGTGGCACTGCCATTTTGGGGCATTGCGGGGCTGGGGCTGCTATTTGGTATTTCCTTTATGCAACCCGTCGATCTGATCGCCACGATCGCAGGGGGTGGACTCGCGATCGCAATTCAACGCTGGGGCTGGAAACTGCAAGCCAAACGACTGATTTGGCAAACCTTAGATGACCTCGAAAATCCTAAACCGGACGACAAATAATCGGTTGAACCTAACTCACAAATCAATGGAAAGTGAATCCCGCTGCTTAGTCCCGAATCCAGAAACCACAGGGATCTACAGCCGATCGTGGATCATTAATTGCCATTGGTGAATGTTCACTGTACCGTTTTCTGAGTACCGAATCATTATCATTGACTGTATAGCCGAAAGGGTTCGATCGGACAATCGCGATCGAACGATCGAACCTGTACTTCTAACTGAGCCTCTTCTGCTGCCAACTCGTAGGAAGGCCCCAAATTTAGAACTCCCCGTGCTTTATGCCGTTCCGCCTCAACTCCCACCTAGAGCGATAACGGGTGAATCGCCATGTAACTGAGCAGCCAATTCGTCATCGTCGCGCGGCGCGTTTTTCGGGGCACTAGCTCGTTGACTTTGTATCCTTCAAACCCCAACTGTTCCTTCAAAAGTTGCTTATTTTCTGCGGGAATCGATCGGGTCAGCTTCACCGTCGCCGGACGACTCTCAATGAAATTGGGCGGTTCTGGGTAGGCTTCCCGCCAGTCTTCATCAACCTGGGTATTGTCCCATTGAGCCGTTTCAGGATCGAACCGATAGCCTAGATAGTGCCAAACCAGTTGATTGGCCGTATCGTCATCGATCGCATCGCGTAGGATACCCCAGAGGGTTTCGGTGTTGAGCGGTGGTAACTCAGTCATAGAATTTGTCAACTTTCTGTAACGATTCTGTTGCCAATATTCGTAGATTACAGGGCTGCGGAACGCCATGCATAGGATAAATTGAAATATTTGGGGACTGAAAATTCATTCCAGAAAATTTTCGTAGGGAGGTTGCCATGAGTCAAGAGGTGGTTTGTGTCCATGTGTGGATTTCGGGCCGCGTGCAGGGCGTCGGCTATCGCTATTCAGCCAAGGCACAAGCCAATATTCTAGGGTTGAGCGGCTGGGTCAGAAATTTACTCGATGGTCGGGTAGAAGCCGTTTTTCAGGGCGATCGGGCTCAAGTTGATGCCATGCTGCGCTGGTGCCACCAAGGGCCACTCTCCGCCAAGGTCAACCAAGTCATCGTCAATAACGAAGACTCCCAACCCTTTGAAGGCTTTGAAATCCGCCGTTAGTTTTTTCCCCCTCGACAGTTCCAGCCACACCTGGGCTGAACTCTAGGCGGTTGGTGGAGGCACGAGTTGAGCCATCTGAGTTTGAGCCATCCGAGTTTGAGCCATCCAAGTTTTACCTGTCTGATATTGGATGATGCACCGTACAATGTGCGCCGTATGATGTGCGCCGTATGATGATAGTCAGGGCATTTTTCAACCCTAATCGCCATTTTCCCCATACTTGCCATCACCATGCCGATCGCCCAAATTCTGCAACAACGACGCCAAAAACTCGCGACACTGGTTGATTTTCCAGTACTTTTGTGGTCGGGCGATCGGCCCTCTCGGAATTTTCCGGCTAATCAATATCCCTTCCGCGCCAGTAGCCATTTTCTCTACTTTGCAGGTTTGCCCCTGCCCAATGCCGTTATTCATTTGCAAAATGGCCGCTTGACTCTGTTTATGGACGAGGCCCCGGCGGGAGCGGCGCTGTGGCATGGCGAGTCGCCCACAAGGGAACAGATCGCTGCTGAAATCGGGGCCGACGCAGCCTATCCCCTCGCGGAACTCTGGCCCAGGGAATTACCCACCGCGCAAACGGTTCTGCAACCTTCTAAATGGACGATCGATGCGGCGACGATCGGACTCTGTAATGAGCAACGCAGCGACCAATGCTACGTCCTCGATCGCAGTGTGAATGCGCCAAACTATCCGGAAGATCGCGATCTGGCCTTAGCCGAGGCGATCGTACAACTGCGGCTGGGCCACGATGCCGCCGCGATCGCGGACATGCGCCAAGCGGCAGCCGTCACCGTCCAAGCCCACAAAGCCGGGATGGCCGCCACTCGATCGGCCCAGAAATTAGCCCAGACGGAGGCCGCCGTGCGAGCCGCCATGGAACAGGTGATTCTGGCCCACAACATGACCACGGCCTACAACAGCATCGTCACCGTCCACGGCGAAGTCTTGCACAACGAGCATTATCACCATGTCCTACAACCCCAGGATTTATTGCTGGCGGATGTGGGTGCAGAAACGGCAAATGGCTGGGCAGCGGATGTAACGCGCACCTGGCCAACTTCGGGCAAGTTTTCACCCACCCAACGGGCGGTGTATGAGGTCGTTCTTGCGGCCCATGACGCAGCGATCGCAGCGGTCAAACCGGGGATGGAGTACCGGGAAATTCACCTGCTGGCCTGCGCCACCCTGGCAGCGGGGCTGGTTGACCTGGGAATTCTGCGGGGCGATCCGGAGGATTTAGTGGCAACCGATGCCCATGCCTTATTTTTTCCCCATGGGGTGGGGCATTTGCTGGGATTGGATGTGCATGATATGGAGGATTTGGGGGATTTAGCGGGCTATGCGGCGGGGCGACAACGCAGCGATCGCTTTGGCTTGGGCTATCTACGCTTAGATCGGCCTTTGCAAGCGGGCATGGTGGTGACGATCGAACCCGGATTTTACCAAGTGCCTGCGTTGTTAAATGATGCTAGCCGTCGTGACCAATATGCCGATCGGGTGAATTGGGAGCGGTTAGCCGAATTTGCCGATGTCCGAGGTATTCGGATTGAGAATGATGTTCTTGTGACGGACAACGGTTCGGAAGTCATCACGGCAGCACTACCAACAACAATTACTGAAATTGAAACGTTAATGGAAGTCTAAATCAATTTTTCAATCTCTAGAGATTGATTTGCCAACCATTCAGCCTCCAGGAAATTTGTCTATGAAAACGATTTTGAAGATTACGGTGATGGTAGCCTTCGCGATCGGGGTGCCCACCCTGCCAGCTTTGCAGAAAGCAACTGTTGCCCAGGAAACGGCTCCGACCACTGCACCGTCAATTTGGAAGCAATTCACCTCAGAGACCGGAAAATTCACGGTGTTGATGCCGGGAGAGGTCAAAGAACAGGTAGATCGAGATTTGCATTGGTTTGAAGTGGAGCGGACGCAGGAGGAAGTGCGCTATTCCGTCGCCTATGAGGATTTTTCGGCACCCATTTATCAAACAACTGCCGAATTAGAAGACGCCTTTGCAGGATTGCGCCGCACGATCGGCCAGGAAAATGGCAAAATTTTGGCGGAAAGTCGTATGACACTGAAGGGCTACCCCGGTATTGAGTTTAAGCTGACTTTTCCCAAGGAAGGGGCGACGGGACGAGCGCGGGTATTTATTGCGAAACAGCGAGTTTATACCTTAGTGGTCAAAACCAATCGAGAGAAAAATTTGACCCGCAGTGTGGATGGGTTTTTCCAGTCGTTTCAGCTATCCGATTAGTCGTTTCAATCTTTGATCCATTGAGACTTCGTCACGCCTTCGTCCCACTGTCACCTGTTACATCCTCCATGAACATTCTCTGGCTCCTGCTCAAAGCCTCCTGGCAAAACGTCACGATCGCGATTCTTACAGGATTAATTAGCGGTGGTTGCAGTGCGCAATTAATTGCTTTGATTAACCAAGCGATCGAGGGTAAATCCATATCGATCGGGCTGTTTGTTGTCCTGACGCTGCTGTCTTTGTTAACCACAGTGATGGCGCAGTTTTTACTAATCCGATTGGCACAAACGTCCATTTATCGACTGCGACTACGGTTGAGCCACGCCATTCTCAGCACACCCCTCTCCCAACTAGAAGCCCTCGGCCCTAGCAAGCTTCTGGCAGCATTGACGGAGGATGTGCAAACGATCGCCAATACCGTCTTTGCGATTCCCTTTCTCTGCGTGGACATTTCCATTATTGTGTCCTGCATGATTTATCTAGGATTCATTTCGATTCCTGTTTTTCTGGGACTTTTGGTGTTCATGGCGTTGTCGATCGTCAGTGTGCAGTATTTCCTAGGGCGAGCGAGGAAGTATTTAAAGCTGGCACGGGCAGAGGATGATTTTCTGTTTAAGCATTTCCGCACCTTGACCGATGGCGTTAAGGAACTGAAGCTGAGCTATGAGCGACGCCGATCGTTTATCAAACAGGATTTAGAAACCAGTGCCTTGAATTCCAAACTCTACAATGTGCAGGCACTGACGCTATTTTCCTTGGCGACGGGTTGGGGTAATTTACTGTTTTTTATGATTATTGGCATGGTGCTATTTGCATTGCCAAAATTGATTAACATTCCATCCAACACCCTGGCAGCTTTTATCTTAACGCTGACATTTTTAATGTTGCCCTTTCGGAATTTATTAGAGCGTTTACCGTTGTTGTTTAAAGCAAACGTCGCGTTGCAGAAAGTGGAATATATGGGGTTGACGCTGGAAAGTAATAAGGAAATTCCGGTGACCAGTGCGACCTTTATATCTTCCCGACAGGTGCCCCCCCAAGCAATTCAGCTTGACCAGATTGTTCATACTTACCGCACCGATCGCGATGAGCATCCCTTCCGTTTAAGCATTCCTGAACTCACGATTCCTGCGGGACAAATGGTATTTATCGTCGGGGGGAATGGCAGTGGCAAGTCAACGCTTGCGAAATTGCTGGTGGGATTGTATCGGGCGGAAACGGGAGCGGTGAAGTATGGCGGCACCACCATTACCCCGGCAACGCTGAGCGCCTATCGAGAAAATTTTTCCGTGGTGTTTGCGGATTTTCATTTGTTTGAACGGGTGGTAGGGCAGGACAGTCACGACCTCGATCGCCAAGCCCAGGATTACCTAGAGAAATTACAAATTGCCCACAAGGTGCAAGTGCAGGATGGATTGCTATCGACAACGGCCCTATCAACGGGGCAACGGAAGCGATTGGCATTGCTCCATGCCTATTTAGACGATCGACCGATTTATTTGTTCGATGAATGGGCATCGGACCAAGATCCGGTCTTCCGCGATTTGTTCTATAACCACATTTTGTTTGACCTAAAACAACGGGGTAAAACAGTATTGGTCATCAGCCACGACGATCGCTATTTCCATTTGGGCGATCGGATTATCAAGCTGGACTACGGTGAAATTGAGTATGACAAGTTGGTGTAGGTGGCTAGGCAGGATGAAGGGCTGTCTACGGGGGGGAATGGTCGATCTACCATGGGGACAGCATCTCCATGAGGTGAGGTGCTCAATGGTGCCGAGTTAAAGTTTTACAAGACGAATTGACAGAGACTCTACCTACAAAAAGCTAGTTGAGAATTTTAACAGTTGAGAATTTTAACATTCGATCGAGCCATTCTTGTTTGTGCTGTCAAACGGGGTGGCTCTCAATTTTTCATTTTTTCGATTCATAACAGGAGAAGCTTAATTATGGCAAAAGGTTCTAGCGATCGGAGTGATCGTGAAGTTCAACATGAGCGTCAACGCTTACAGATCCACTTAATCGGTCGTCCAGAATTCATTCAGGACACGATTAATCAATTGCATGTCCATCGGATTGCAGACAGAATTTATTGGAGTCAACCAATGAAGAGCATCCATTCCGACGGCCAATACATCAGCATCCTTAGCCGCGAACGACTGCGTTAACGATTGCAGCATCAGTGTCCCGCAGGTTACATGAGTCGTTTTATAGCCTGTGGGCACTTCAGCTAAGGAGATCAAGATTCTAGAAAAGGCGATCGGCTCATTTTCCCAGGAACCCGTCCACGGAAGCAGAGATGGTTGTCGTTGAGAGCGATCGGGGTGCTTTCTCCCTCATTTGTGTGATGCAAAGCTCGATCGACCTTTCAGATTGTTTTGTGGGCAGTCGTTTTCAGGCAAAAATCTAGAAAAACTTCATGATTAGCCCAGCCTAACCGATCGTCGCACCTAACTGGCGATGCTACACTGGTTCCAGCCAAATCAACTTGCAGCAGATGAACTTTGCATTGTGCCGCTGAGTTCAATCGTTGAGACAGTTTTTGAAGCTTGTATGTCAGTTTTCATGATTGAGGGTAGATGATTTGCTGAACGAGAACGATGCTGAACTTTGGGAACGCTATCTGGGTATTGAAGCAAGAGTCTCAGTCAGAGTGCAAAGACAGCTTCAGACAGGATTGCCAGCACAAATTTCTCATAACAGTAGAATAGTCTTCGTAACTTATGCCTATGCAGATCTTGAACTACCCAAAGAGTTTAGTATGATGTTTTGGGTTAATTGTGACGAGCGTGTGCGTTCCAACGATCGTGATGATTGCACATCGCTTCGACCTCACCATCTCGCCAGTGTCATTCACGCAAAAAGCCGTGTTGTTGCAGTCACCCAACAAATGGCTGTACCATGGCCAATCGTACAGCACGGGTGGAAGACAGTATGTGTGATTGAATTCCCAGAGGGCGTTCCATCCATGATTGATGACTTACCTCAAGTATCTGAATGGGGTATATCACGACACATGGTTTGTCTATGTGATTACCCAACCTGGTCAGCTTTGGTTGATAGAGATCCTTGTTAGTTAATCATGGTAGAGAACCGCTGCCAAACGCATAATGATTCCCATGGAAACCAATTTTCAAGTAAGGAGAAATTCGGCCAAATTCCCCCTAAATAAGCGGGAATTTAGGGAAATCTTATAGATTGCAATGACCAGTTGATTTGGTATTGTCATGCTCCAAGTGTCACTGAAAGGCCGATCGCTGGGAATGATGAGTTGGACTCAGATGATTTTAGCCAACAAACCATATGGATGCTAACCGTCTCTCTTTAGACTCCGTCTGGTACTCAGTCGATCTTCCTGGTTACCGGGAGCATATGGAAGACTGTGCGACCTATTCTCCCTTTCCCTATGCATTTTTGCCAGAAGTGCTGATTGAACAATTTCAGGGCAACTTTGAGTGGCTAATTGAAGCACACGCTCCCTATCACGATACTAATCTCGCCATTTTCCAGGGGGAGACCGATATTACTCAAGGAGCATTGCCCTTACCCGCCCAAGTTACAGTCATAGAAGAGAAAGCATCTGAGTTAGGGCTGAGATTGCCACCAGCCTGGGTGCAATTTCTGAAATCCGCAGAACTTTTTTGTCGTATCCGCTCAGTCACTTGCTGTTACTTTGAGTTAGGCGAAAGCTTTATTCCATTCCCGGTTGAACAGACTGGAGAAAACGGCTATTTAATGTTGTTTTTATCTGATTCCCAATCTTGTGTTCTCTGGTATCTCTATATCAATCCAGTCGGTGAACATTGTGTCATTAGTAGCAATCGTCGTCTCTACCCTGGTATTTTTGAAGATCAACAAACAGAAAAAGAAGAATTAGGGGATAACTGGGATGAAGATCTGGATGCCATCCACCTCCATTTCTGTGCTTCCAGCTTTGAGGAATTCATTTATCGGTTTTGGATCGAGAATGAAATTTGGTTCAAAGTACAACCTCCACGCCAATGTGAAATTCATAGAGAAGCCCCACTTTCAGAAGCACAACAAGCTTATGCAGATCATTACCGTAACCCAGTACAGTATTACGAAAAATTACGGCGGCAAATTCGGCAAATGATCACACAGGCTCCGATATCACCTTGGCAACTCGTGGCACAACAAGACTTCACAGTGCTAGATTCCGTAGGCTATGGGAGAGGAAGCGATTATATTTTATTGATCAGTGATACATCGCGCCAGGTTTACGATTGCCTTACAGGAAATCAATTGGCAGAAGTGATGCATGATGAAAGTGATGATTCTTGGTTTGATTCTGTAACATTATCTGTTGCCGGAATTGGGCCGTTGCAAGATCAATTGATCGCGCTGTCGGGGACAGATTCAGATATCCAAAGAGGAGAATTTAGACAATATACTGAGGATGGTTTTGGACTCTGGAAGATTGCGCCAACCTGGCCAGATTATCGTATCCTGCTCTCTCCCCCTGGTGCAGTCTTGCTGGAAAATTTGGATCAGTTTATCCAAGTTGCTCAGTACTATGAGTCTATGATTTGTGGATTTTCGCCAACGAGTCAGAGCTTTATTGTGGCAACCACACAGCAACTATTGATTTTTTCGCGAACCAGCCATGAATTACAAACAGCTTGAAGAAGAAATTCACAGTCTGCTCTCTAGTGCTGAACACAACCAGCTAATTCAGTTCTCCCTCGAATCCATTGAAATCCTTCACTTAGCGAGTACTAAGGCGATCGAAGCCGAACTAGAAGATTCAGAGCAAGATTTTCTCAATGAAATTTTACTCAACATTGAACATAGACCAGTAGAGGAAGTTCGATCGCACCTCGACGCGCTAGCTATCAGCATGACCGAAGATGATGTCCGAGCGGTTGAGTTTTCTTGTGAATTGGTTGAACTACTGGCCTGTATCGAGAGCTTCCTCCAATACAGAGTTACCCAGAGCGCAGATCAGATCTTTGATCTCTGTATTAGCATGATCAATTGGGCAGATTACAACACGAATAGTGATGAGTATTCCCTCGATAACATGCTGGGTGACCCCACGATGCGAGCAGAAATTGAGCGGCAGAGGAGACGCTTAGGGAGGCAAGCATAAGGGATATCATTCTCAGATTTGAGGTGCGGCTTGCAGCGCACCGTCCAAATGAGGGCCATCCGTAGAACCTTGTGCCAGAGCGGACTCGCAAGAGTTAATCTATAAGCAATACCTGGTTTGAAGTCGTTCACTGCAAACGTTAGTCGAATGATTGGGGTAGATCGCGCCAATCCATTCAAACACAGACTCGACACCATATACTACAGCTTGGCAGAAGCAGAAACTACATTATTAAATTCAGGAAATTCAATAGAACAAGCAACCCCATTGGAAACGACTTCAGCGATCGGCCACATCAATCCCCCCTGAGTTCGCTGAGGTCACCAGATGGACTGCGGTAATTACGGTAGCACAAGCACAGTCAGATTATTGATGGATGAAGCTCATCCTCTCAAAATGGGCATATTAACGCTAGCCTGCGTGACCTCCTTTGGGCAGAATACGGATCACCATTGTCATACTTGCCATGTTCTCTGAGACTTCTGAACCCAAGTCTGATTTACCTGCTTCGCCTTCCCGTAGTTTCCTATCTAACCTGTTATGGTGGTTTAACAGCCTGAAACTTCAACACAAAATTGCGTGGAGCATGGGCTTAGTGACCAATGTTGCGATCGTTGGTATGACCACAGGTTGGGGCATTGCAGAAAGTCATCTCAACCGTGCAAAGGCAGAGATTGCAGAGAGTGAAGCCGAGAATCACATGCTCAATGAGCTACAAGTGAGGCTACTGAAAATGCACCTGCACCAAAAAGGCAGTATTCTGACCTTGAACAATACATCCCAGTGGAAAGGGGTATACGATACCTTTATCGCCGATCGCAATCAATTCGATGCTAGCTGGACAACCTACATTGCCACCCACGGAATTGTTGAGGGCGATACTTCCTCTGATCAAAAGGAACGCCAGTTGATTGAAGATCTCAAGGCGAGCCACAAAAAGTTTTCTAAGGATCTTGATATCCTAATAGTTAAGTTAAATCAGCTCAAACTGGGTCAATTATCTGACTCACAGCGTCGGGCTTTACAAGTAGAACTCACTCAATTTAACAATGAATCATTGCGTCAAGATGCTTATCAGGTTCTTAACCTGGTGCAACAACTCAGTGATATTGAGGAGATACAACTCCAAGAGGCAAAAATAGCGTTAAATCAAGCAGATTTTTTACGAACGATCATGTTTGCTGGCAGTGTGATCGCTTCCATCGCGATCGCCTTTCTACTCCTTTCGCTCCTCAGTCGAAAAATTTCTGCTTCCGTCGAAAAAACTGCGGCCATTGCGGAAGAAGTCATTAAAACCGCCAATTTTGATCTCCAGGTACCCATCACCAGTACAGATGAAGTCGGTCAGCTATCTCTTTCCCTTAACCGCTTGATTACCCAAGTCAAACAACTCTTGCAGCAAGAGCAAGCCAAAACTGAATCCCTAGAACAAGCCCTCAGTGAAATTCAAGCAACCCAGTCCGTTTTGCTCCAAAGTGAGAAGATGTCTGCCCTTGGGCAGATGGTGGCTGGAATTGCCCATGAAATTAATAATCCAGTCACCTTCATCCATGGCAATCTTGAACATCTCACGTGCTATGTGCAAAATTTGTCCTATGCAGTGGAGCTATATCAACAACATTGTTCAGAACTCCCGCCAAGCATTGTACAAGCGCTAGAAGAAATTGATTTAGATTACCTGATTCAAGACATTGGCGATATTGTGAAATCCATGCAAATGGGAACCCATCGGATTTGTGACATTGTATTAGCATTGCGTAACTTCTCTCGTCTCGATGAAGCTGAAATTAAATGCGTCAACATCCATGACGGGATTGATAGTACCCTGATCATTTTGGCCCACCGGCTTAAGGCCAACAATCAACATCCTGAGATTCAAGTCATTAAGCACTATGACAGCCTGCCCCAAGTCGAATGCTATGCAGGTCAACTGAATCAGGTATTTATGAATATCCTGAGTAATGCGATCGATGCCCTTGAAGAAAGTAACGCAAATCGAACCTATCAGGAAATTGCAAGCAATCCCAATCAAATTCATATCTACACAGAAGTCATTGATCACAATCAGGTCAAAATTCGCATTCAGGATAACGGCCCTGGCGTTCCAGAACACATTATTGGCAAACTATTCGATCCCTTTTTTACAACCAAGGATGTGGGTAAAGGCACAGGCTTAGGGCTGTCCATTAGCTACAAAATTGTTACTGAAAAGCACCGAGGATCCTTGCACTGTTACTCTCAGCCTGCCCAAGGAACCGAATTTATCGTGCAACTGCCCATTTACCAATCTCAAGATCAGATTTCCCTGCCCGTCGCTGCGGCACTCAAGTATAAAACTGCTAGCGTATAAATGCGATCGCGAAATTAGCTCTGGTAAACAGCGATCGACTAATCCGCTTGCACACCGCCCGTATTCAGTTGTTGGTTGCATTCGACAAGTTACCAGCAGCGGGTGATTGGGAACGTTAACTGATCGATCGAGCAATGTGGGGCAGAAAACTAAGATGAATATTCGATGGCATACCCTACTACAATCCTGGGCAGTCAATGAACACGAAATTGCGAAAACCTATCGAGAAATTATAAAAGCCTACTCAGAAAGCCATCGCCACTATCACACCCTCCAACACATTACCCACGTCTTGGAAACCCTAGAAACCCTACAGCCCCAAGCCCAAGATTGGATTGCATTACAGTGTGCAGCCTGGTTTCACGACATCGTTTACGATCCCACCCAGCACAATAACGAAGCTCAAAGCGCTCTCGTCGCCCAACGTTATCTAGAAGCTTGGCAAGTCGATCGTGATCGCATTCACCACGTCATTCAACTCATCTTAGCCACCCAAACCCACCACATCCCTGCCGATTTACCCGATGCCGCCTTACTCCTAGATGCCGACCTCGCCATCTTAGGCAGTGCTCCCCAGGACTACGATCGCTACGCCGCCGCCATCCGCCAAGAATACCACTGGGTATCGCTGGCCGAGTATCAACAAGGTCGCATTGCGGTTTTACAATCCTTTCTCCAGCGCGATCGCATTTACCATACCGATCGCCTCTTTACCCAACTGGAACAACCCGCCCGCCACAACCTACAGACTGAGATCCGACACCACCAGCGATCGACGCAGTAGCCAACAATCCTGCTTTAACCTGATTCCCCGGAATCGCCCATGGGTACGCTGTAGATATCTATTGCATTTCAATCCATCGCGAGGCAGGCTCCCGTGGGACTTTTTGACAAAATTCGGGCTGAGTTTATCGATATCATCGAGTGGTTGGACAATACCAACGACACGATCGCCTATCGATTTGAGCGCTTCCAAAACGAAATTAAAATGGGCGCAAAACTAATTGTGCGACCCGGCCAAAAAGCAGTGTTTGTCAACGAAGGTCAAGTCGCCGACGCCTTTGAACCCGGAACCTACGAACTTACCACCCGCAACCTGCCTATCCTCAGCACTCTGCAAGGCTGGAAGTATGGCTTTAACTCTCCCTTCAAAGCGGAAGTTTACTTCTTTAGTATCCGCATCTTTACCAACCTGAAGTGGGGCACCGCCAACCCCATCATTGTTCGAGATGCGGAACTTGGCCCCGTGCGGCTGCGGGCTTTTGGGTCATATAACATTCGCGTTGCCGACCCCACCCAACTGCTGCAAGAACTGGTCAGTACCGACGGCCTCTTTCAAGTCGAAGAAGTCAGCGATCAAATTCGCAACATGATCATGACAGCCTTTGCCCATTCCGTCGGCGGCAGTCAAATTCCCCTATTAGATCTGGCCTCCCGCTATGGTGAATTGGGCGATCGTATTCGTCAAAATATGTTGCCTGAAGTGCAACGCTTCGGCCTAGATTTAACACAACTACTGATCGAAAATATTTCCCTACCACCGGAAGTGGAAGAAGCCTTGGACAAACGCGCTTCCATGGGCATCTTGGGCAATATGCAGCAGTACGCCCAGTTCCAAGCCGCCAACGCGATCGAAGCATCTGCCAATAATCCCAATGGCGGCGGCACCCCGGCCCTTGATTTTGGCGTCGGCATCGCCATGGGACAGCAACTCATGGGAGCCTTTGCCCAACAAAATCTGCAAACCATACAGGCGATGCAGAATCCCCAAATGCAAGCCCCCCCGCAGACCAATCCCCAACAGCCCGCTCCCTCCATGGCTCCCCCGCCCCCCGTACCGACTGTCCAGTGGTTTATCTCCCGTGGTGGACAAAACTTTGGCCCCTTTGCACCGGAGCAATTACTGCAAAATGGTCTGACTGCTGAAACCTACGCATGGCGATCGGGGATGGCAGGCTGGCAACGGGCCCAGGATATTCCAGAACTGGCCGCAATCCTCAACAGTGCGCCCCCACCCCCACCTGCCCTGTAATGCTGGCTCCGTGATCCCAGCCCTGTTATTTTGTTTAGACTGTACTCTCCCTTCCCGTCATGATGACTACGCCGTTGACTAACCTGCAAGAGTTTCCCTGCTCAAGTTGTGGTGCCAAGCTCGAATTTAATCCCAAGGCTGGGCAGTTGAAATGTCCCTATTGCGGCCATGAGGAAGCCGTTCCCGAGTTGCCCGATGGCTTGCAGGAAATTTCGTTCGAGTCCTTTTTGGCAGAACGAAAAGTCAAAACGGTACTCCTGTCAGACAGTGCCCTGGAAGTGGCCTGTCCAGGGTGTCGGGCCCGCATTACTTTCCAGCCGCCGGATGTGGCAGGTAAATGTCCCTTCTGCGGCACGGGTATTGTCGGTAAGGGCGAAAAAGCCCATCCCGTCGTAGAACCGGGGGGCGTCCTGCCCTGCAAAATCACCTCTAACCAAGCGCGGGATAAAATTCGTAAATGGTTGGGGAACAACTGGTTTGTGCCGAATGGATTGCAGGAAATGGCCCAGCAGCAGGGTTTACAAGGGGTGTATCTCCCGTTCTGGACCTACGATGCCCAAACCCACAGTTCCTACAGCGGACAGCGGGGAGAATACTACTACGTCACCGAAACTCGGACATACACCAATTCCGAGGGGGAAACGGTCACAACAACCGAAGAAGTGCGCCATACCCGTTGGTATTCGACTTCGGGTTATGTCTCCCGTTTTTTTGATGATGTGTTGATTCCCGCAACTACCCAGCTTCCTGAAAAACAACTCAATCGCTTAACCAATTGGAATTTAAAACAATTAGTGCCCTATAGTCCTGCCTTTTTGGCGGGTTTTAAGGCCCAACGCTATCAGGTGTCTTTGGAATCAGGACTCGATCGCGCCAAACAAAAGATGCAAGACACCATTCAGCAAGATGTCCGTCACGACATTGGCGGCGATGAACAGCATGTAGATTCTCTATCCACTCAACATAGTGAGATCACGTTTAAACACATTCTGTTACCTGTGTGGCTATCGGCCTATCGCTATAACAACAAAGTCTTTCAAGTGATTGTCAATGCTCAAACGGGCCAAGTCATGGGCGATCGCCCCTATAGCGCAGTGAAAATTGCGATCGCGGTCACGGCTGGTCTTGTGGTGTTGGTGGGAGGCTTCTTCCTGTTTTCCCGCATGGCTGGGTCATCTAGCCGGACGCCTAGTCGTTATCGTTCAACACCCACCTATCGCCTGAATCGATCGGCTTTGCCGGAATCTACGCTAACGCAATGGTTGAGCTAACAAGATTGAATACGAACTAATAATCGTAAGACCACATCAATTTGTGATTGCAACACATCATGACTGCTAAATCTCTGCGCTACGCTTGGGGGCTAGGGGAGCGGATTTGTAGGATTGATCTATCAATTAGGTATCAGCTAGCCAGATTAGAGCGCAACCTCTTGAGTCACGGCTTGGTTTCTGCCACTGAGTTTGGCTTGGTACAGGGCATGATCCGCGATCGTCACAATTTTTGAGGCATCAATATCATGGAGCGGCACCATGGTTGCAACACCAAAACTGAGGGTAACCCAGGAACTCACCTGGGACTGTTCATGTTGAATTTTTAAGTCGCTCAATTTGGTTTGAATACGGTCTACAATTTGAGCTGCTCCTCGGGCCGTTGTATTCGGTAAGATAATGCTGAACTCCTCGCCGCCATAGCGAGCCACAATATCCCCAGGCCGCTTAACTGCCCGTTGCAAGACAGCTGCCACCTGCCGCAGACATTCATCACCCATCTGATGGCCGTAGGTATCATTAAAGGCTTTGAAATAGTCAACATCACAGAGAATCAGGGACAGGGGCAAACCAGCACGTTCCAATCGTCGCCATTCCGCTTGCAAACATTCATCGAAGTGACGACGATTGGCGACTTGCGTCAGCCCGTCAATGTAGGCAATGCGCTGGAGCTCTTGATTCGCTGATTGCAAGGCCGATTCAACCACCATGCGTTCACTAATTTCCTGCTGGAGCTTCGCCGTTCGTTCACTAACTTTATCTTCTAGCAGACGGGAATATTCTTCCAATTGTCGCCGGGATTGTTGGATTTCTTGGATCATTTGGTTAAACGATCGCGCCACAACGGAAAATTCTGCAATGGGGCCCACCTTGGCTTTTTGACTAAAATCGCTGAGGGCAATGCGTTGACTTACGTTTAA
Source organism: Alkalinema pantanalense CENA528 (assembly GCF_050753345.1). Taxonomy (NCBI): domain Bacteria; kingdom Bacillati; phylum Cyanobacteriota; class Cyanophyceae; order Leptolyngbyales; family Leptolyngbyaceae; genus Alkalinema; species Alkalinema pantanalense. The sequence continues at coordinate 23,350 of NZ_JBLZFX010000001.1, forward strand.
TAAATTTAATAAAGGCTCGGTAATGATGCGACTCACGATCGTACTTGCAAAAATGGAGATCACCAGCGCACTCAAAGAAAAAATGATCGTGGTTTGGGTATTTTGATTCACCTGCCCCGCAAAATCTGCCTTAGGAATTACCACGACAATCAGCCAGTCTAACCCTCGACTATCTCGTAGGGGTTGAATTTGTAAGAAATAAGGATTACCAGAAACTAAAAATTCTCGCCGATGGGAGCGCTTCAGGGTGACTGATGCAGGCCATTCCGCCATGACATATTTTGCAGCTGCTTTAGTCACAGGATGGATGCTCTCAATGGCGGAAGTCCGCTGGGCCCCATGAATCTGATTAATCGGTCGGAAAGGTTTTTCGCTGGTGGAGGTAGCCACTAGCAATCCCGATCGCTCAATAATAAAGCTTTGGCCCCGCTGACTCAGTTTTACTTCCCGGAGAAAATTATTAATCTGTGACAGATTTAAGCTACTAAATAAAATACTTTTTCGTTGAGAATCTAGCACTAAGGGCTGAGAGGCATACAAATAGGCAGTAACCCCGCTGACATGGGGAGAAATCGGACTCCAAGCAATCCCTTTTGCCTTAGTTGCGGCTTGGTACCAAGGCAATTTTTTAGGATCAAAGTTCGCTGTTGGGTTAATCGGTTTGGATCGACGTCCGGAATTCGTGATGTAAAAGGATTGCAATGCATATTGAGTGGATTGCCCAGAATTCCAAACCATGAGGGAATTATCAGGCAAACGTTCCACACCGATCGCCTCTCGATTGTCCAACCCTAAACCAAGAGAGGCGAGTACTGGATCAATTTCAAGCTGGCGACGAAAAATTGATTCCAGGGACTTCAACTGATTGACCTGGTTGACCTGACTAGAAGAAAATTTATTATTACGAATAATTAATTCACTATTCGCCATTGCCTGTTCTGGAATGGCTAAGTAATTGCGCAATTGTCGATCGATATGATTCGCAGATTCCGATAGTAAATAGCTAGCCGTTTCATTGACCGCCTGTTGCCCATTAATGTAAGACAGCCAACCCACCCCCCCAACAGACGCCACAATCTGTAGTACAAACGGCAAAACCAAGATGAGCCGCAGCGGAATCTGACAAGAACTGATGTCATGTTTGAAAAAAGGAGAAAGCCGCATAAGTAATTCAGGGGCAGCATTTACTGTTTAATATGCCAGTCTAATTAATATGCCAATCTAATGAGGGAGAAATGACATTCATGGCTCATCCGCACAAAAAAGTTGCACAAATTTTGCCGCGAGCTATAATACACTGTAGTATGCGAGTACACCCTGGTTCAACTGTTCGTTGGCCTGTCCACCGGACTGTCATTCTATCGGCTGGGCTTTGATTGAACTTTGATTGGACTTTGATTGGACTTTCAGAGGGACTGTCGTTGAACTGTCAGTTGAGCTTAATTGTCCAAATGGTTATTAGATACCCAAGCAATCGTATTGATCACCTGATTCCTTCCAATCTAGCTTGATTCAATCGTTTATAATTCAGCCTCCTTTTGGGGAAGTGAAATACCAAGACCAACATAATTGGGGGTTGGAGACTATTTTGGGAACTAAACGTTTTGGACAGAGCTAGTCGAGAGAGTAGTGTAGCAAATCGATAGCAGCATTGAGTGGCATTGGGTAGCAGAAAACGGCGAGGGAAAAACAACGTTTGATCTAAATGTAGGATGGTTGATTTTGCCTGCGATCGCTGTAACCTATCACACTCAAATACATTTAGCGGTAATCAGCGAAACTTCCAACAACTCAATACCACTCTGATGAGGTTGATGAGTTCTGAGTCTGATGAGTTCTGAGTATCCAACATTCAAAATAGAATGCTTAACATCAAAATTACAACAATTTGGTCTGTTTACATTAAGTTTATACAACCTTAGCAAATCCTCTTCGATTTATGTTTAATCCATGAAACCTATTTCTCAATTACTGGCAGCACTCTCTGCCCAGGAAATCCAGTTACGATCGACCACATTTTTCGCACCCTGTACAACCGGGGGACAGGTTCGCACCCGTATTTCAGGACTGGTGTATACCTTTCGTCCTGCTCCAGCTTCTTTTGCAGGTTGGGGCTGGTTCCAACCACTTAATGCCCAAACCGCTCAAGTCATTGAACTTGCATCTCCTGTAGTGATTGATGAATACCTGAAAAGGTTACCCAAATTTCATCTCCGGTTAATCTTTCAGTTGAGAGATTTAACTTGGTTAGCTTATCCTTCCTTCGAAGGAGATATACGACAACGCCTTAGTCGGTCAGGAGATTTATTATTTCAAGGATTGAAAAGTCCTGTGAAACCGATCGTGGTGCATTTAGTCGCTGAAGGGCAGCCCTTTGACCAGATTCTTGCTAGACAGCAGGGGGCCATTTGGTGGTTTCATGAACTCGATCGCTTGGCCGATCCTCGACAGGCGGAATTTCTACGCCGAGCACTCCATCAAGGAACCGCCCCCGCCGAATTACAGTTTTCAGGATTAACGCCAGAAATGCGCACGGCCTACCAACTGGCCTTTGCCACCGCCTTTCCCATGCCCCAGCCTGAGCAGGCAGCCCAGCGATTGCAAGCTGCCTTAGCGATGGGGGGCGGGGCTCTGCATAGCTTCCAGGATCAGGGAGACTATTGGACTGTGGAATGGCAAACTCGGGATGGGCAGCAGCATGTCAGCGCGATCGCCAAGGCAGATCTCACGGTCTTGAGTGCTGGTATTTGTTTAAGCGACCTCGATCAAGATTTCGATCTGCAATCGTTGGTGGGGGTTGTTGAACAACAGGACGAATATAACTGAAATGAGATAGCAATATGAAATGAGTCGCAACTCACTCTGACAAACTGACTGCAATCGATGGCAGCACCATCCGCTGATGGGGGAACTGATAATGTCGATCTTTCTACATGAGCAAATTTATCGCACAGCAACCGTGATGTCAAAACTGAAGGAATTTCCCGTCACCATTTGTGGAGCGGGAGCCTTAGGTGCCAACATCACAGAAAACTTAGCTAGATCTGGATTTCAAGAACTACGGGTCATTGATTTCGATCGTATTGAAGAACATAATCTCTCAACACAACCCTACTATCGATCGGAAGTTGGTGGGTTCAAAGCAAAGGTCTTATCGAACACAATGTATCGTGCATTGGGAGTAGAAATTCATGCAAACGTCCAGAAATTGACGCCAGATAATGCCGTCAAACTGCTTAAAGGCAGTCAACTGGTTATTGATGCCTTTGATAATAGTTCATCACGACAGACAATCACAGAAGTCTGTACTCAGCACAATTGGCCTTGTCTCCACGCGGGTTTGGCAGCAGACTACGCAGAGGTTATTTGGAATTCCCACTATCGCGTCCCCTCCGCCAACCAGGAGGATCGGTGTGATTATCCTTTGGCTCGTAATTTAGTGATGCTAACTGTGGCGATCGTCTGTGAAAGTGTGATGTCCTATGTGACAACTGGAGAACAACGAAACTTTACGCTAACGTTGAAAGATCTGGCTGTACAGCCGTTGTTTTTATGATTTCCGTGAGGAACTACCCCTTGCAACCGTGCCAACAAAATATCATGCTTACAAAATATCGTATTCACACAATACTCACGCAATATTATGTTGGATGATATTGGTCTGGAGGGACATTCAGTTGGCCTGCATCGACCACTTTCTAATTGTTCATTTCCTAACTGTTCATTGTCTGGATCATGATGTCACAACGTTTGCACTATGAGCCCCCCCCAACGATCGAAACTGCGATCGCCCTGCAAACGAAATTGCGTTCCCAAGTGATTCCGCAGGATCATTTTGGAGATTTGCGTTGGGTGGCGGGAGTAGATGTGGGGTTTGCAGGGGATCAGGCTAGGGCCGCGATCGTGATCCTCAACTTTCCAGACTTGACTTTCCAGGAATCGGCAGTGGCCACTGCCCCGATCGGATTCCCCTATATTCCCGGATTGCTGGCCTTCCGGGAATTGCCTGCCATTGTCAAAGCCTTTGAGCAACTAAAAATTCAGCCGGATTTGCTGCTGTGCGATGGCAATGGCTATCTCCATCCGCGCCGTTGCGGTTCCGCTTGCCAGATTGGTTTGTTAACGGGAATTCCAACGATCGGGGTCGCCAAGACCTACCACTTGGGGCAGCATGAACCCGTTGGCCATGAGCCAGGGAATTGGCAACCGATTTGGGATCAGGATGAAGTGATTGGGGCAGTGGTGCGATCGCAGACCAATGTGAAGCCCATTTACATTTCCGTCGGCCATCGCGTCAGCCTAGAAACAGCCATTCAACTCACGTTGCAATGTACCCGACAATACCGTTTACCCGAGACAACTCGCTGGGCTGATCACCTTGCAAATGGTCATACAAACACCCTGGTATAAACCTAGTCTGTTTGTGTGACTCAAATTGTGTTAGTCAAATGCTGGCCCATTTGCTGCGATTAAATTCATGACTGGGCTAGTTATGGGACTCAGTTGATTAGAGAAACGGTTGGATCTGGGCCAGAAGTTGTTTAGCTTGCACAAGCCCTTCAATGCGATGGACGGGTTGCCCTTGTTTGAAGAGAACGACAGTTGGCAGAGCTGTGACACGATGCTGGGACGCTAGTTGAGGATAGGTTTCAGTGTTGATTTTCACCACTTTGAGCCGATCGGCAGTCTGGGCGTTCACCTGTTCCAAGACCTGCGCCATCAACTGACAAGGCCCACACCATTCCGCATAAAAGTCTACTAATACGGGAATATCTGAGTCTGAGAGGAGTTCTTCTAAATTGCGAAATTGCTTTTTGACGGCCATAGATGTGACCTCACAGTAAAGAGTAACGGGTGCAAGAACCGGGTGCAGTAGACCCAGATACGAATTACCTCTATGCTAATCACTTTTTTTTGAATTTGGGAGGAAGCCATGAATCGCGATCGCCGTACCAAAGTTAGTAAATACCTCAGTTGTCACCTACGCCACAAACCGGACGAGATCGGGTTGCAATTGGAACCTGGCGGCTGGGTCAAAGTCACGGAATTATTGCAAGCCTGTGCCAAGCATGGGGTGGTGATCAGTCCTACGGATTTAGAAGAGATCGTAACGACCAATGACAAACAGCGATTTTCGTTTAATCCTGCGGGGGATAAAATCCGCGCGAACCAAGGCCATACCGTTGAGATCGATTTACGCCTAGAACCCCAGGTACCGCCGGACATTCTGTACCATGGAACGGGCGCACGATCGGTGGAAGCCATTTTGCAATCCGGTTTGCTGAAAATGACACGGCATCATGTGCATCTGTCCTATGAGATCACCCCCGCAAAAAAAGTGGGAATGCGCCATGGTAAGCCCGTGGTGTTGGTGGTGGATGCTGCCGCCATGCATCAAGCGGGATTTACGTTTTATCGATCGGAGAATGGCGTCTGGCTGACCGACCATGTACCAGCCCAATACATCTGTCCCCTAGAGGATTCCTAATGCAATTGCATCCCATCACCGATCTAGCCCCCATTTCCGCAGCGATTACTGAGTTTTTATTGCAATATCCTGCGGAAAACAACCTGCCATTAGGCGTCTGGCAAACGCTGACAGCAATGGAAAAAACTCGTTTGCAGCAATGCTTCGTTGCCTATTTAGACCATGCAGGCGAAATTGTTGGAGTGGCGCTGCAAATGCAGCCCTATCCGTTGTTACTGTCCTTTGGATGGGATCAGGTGGGCCTACAGCTTGTCATTCAAGCGTTACAAACCCAAGGTCGATCGGTGTCCGGTGTGTCCGCAATGGTGACGGAAGCCCAGCAGTTTGCCCACCTGTGGACGACTACCACGGGGCAGCCCCACGCGCTGGAAATGGGGATGCGGCTGCACCAACTAACCGCCTGTCAACCGATCTCGCCCACTCCAGGATTTCTGCGATTAGCCACTGCAGCCGATCGAGCTTGGTTGATCGAAGCCTATCGAATGTTCAATCAAGAGGTTTTTCCCGAGCGATCGGGTTCGAATGCTTTCAGTGATGTAGAAGCCTCAATCGATCTATTCCTCCAACAACAGCGAGCCTATCTTTGGCTGGATACTGTTGAAGATTCTAGAGCCGAGGCAGAACCTGTTTCCTTTGTGTGTAGCCAGCGCTTTAGTCCACAGTTTGCTAGAGTTGGCCCAGTATTTACGCCCCTACAACATCGCCGTAAAGGGTATGCAACTGCCTGTGTTTATGCGGTTAGCCAAATGCAACTCAACCAGGGTTGTCACTCCTGTTTTATTTTTACTGATTTAAAAAACCCAACCTCAAATCACATCTACGCCAAAATTGGCTATCGCGCGATCGGAGATTGGGCTATTTACAACTTTCTAGACTCTCCAGACTAGACCCTGAAGACAGTCACGCTCCACTGGCAGCGTTAAATCCCAAGCTTAAGTAGCCACCAGTTCAGCCTGCCAGAATCTGTAGGAACAGAATCAATCACTTGAACTTGCCAACGGCCTTGACTTGCTTCGCCCAAGAGCAAACGCAGTGCGGGAGTATTTTGCAAGTTATAGAGCGTTTGCAACTTGGTTTTAATACCCAATGTTCTGCCTTGGAGTAGGACGGATTGACCGCTAGGAGCCACGAGACGGATTTCTAGATCCCCTAAATAACCGTGATCAATGTCGATCGTGACACTAATATCCTGGACAGCGCCCGCATCATTGATTTGCACTGCGCTTAATAATCCCTGCGGATCACCATCGGGAATGCTTTGTGCAGTATTGTTTTGGGCCTGTACCGATCGGGGTGCAGTCAACGCTACCGCCCGTTTCTTCACCGCCATTTGTACTGCTTTTGCAGCATTGACTTTGCCGTAACCAAACCAATCCGATCGGCCACTGGCTTCATAGGTACCTTTGCGAAATCCTAACTGTGGATCAGGCTCTGGATCAACAATTTTATCTGCCGTTTGTTCTAGGATTTGTCGAACTTCTCTCGCAGTCAAATCCGGATTCGCCGACAGCACCAGAGCCGCCACCCCTGCCACCAACGGACAAGCACTAGAGGTTCCACCAAAATCTGGAGTGTAACTAGACGGATCATAACCCGCTGCCCCCACGCGATCGGTCGTGACAATCCCCAAACCGGGTAGATAAATATTCACCTCTGGCGGCGTGGCCACATAGCCCAAATCCGGTAATCCCACACCAGGGGGCGCGTTATTACTCGGTGCGCAAACGGAAACCTGCGGGCCCCAGTTACTATAGGCCGCTTTTTTGCCCATACTGGTGGAGGCCGCCACGGTAATCACATCGGGATGTACGGTAAAGCCGCCTAACCAGCGGGTCGGGCCTTTAATTGCATCGCGGGGCCAGCCGCTTTCATTGACGACGCCATCGGTGGGTCGGTTGGCATTGCCCGCCGCAAAGATAATTACACAGCCTTTACCCCGTCGCCCTTGGGTTGCCGCCCGAGTCAACACTGCTTTTTGTCGCAGGGACAGGGGATAGTAAACCGCACTCGGCCCCCAACTACAGGAAATAACGGAAGCGCCTTTGTTAATCGCCCAAAGAAATAACTCTTCGATCGATTCATCATCCAAAAATCCAGTGGTTCGAAGGGGCATGAGAGAACAGCCCGGAGCAGCTCCTACTGCCCCAATGCCATTCTCCTCCGCCACAGCCACCCCAGCACAGGAGGTTCCGTGATCTTCTCCGGGTTCATCGGGAAGGGGCATGAAATCCTTGCCACGAAAATCGCGGGGAGCCACAATTTTTCCTAAGCCCTGGAAGTCGGGATGATTCACATCGATCGCGTCATCCATCACGGCTACAACAATCGATCGATTGCCCCGAGTGACATCCCAGGCTTGTTCCGCAAAGACATGGGAACCCGATGCTAGCTGGTTTCCCCCATTATGGTTCAAATGCCATTGTTTTGCATATTGTGGGTCACGGGGACGGTAGTGTTGCTGGCTTTCGACAATAATATTTGGCTCAGCCGTTAGCACATCCGATCGCTGCATCAAGCGATTGGCTAGCTTAACTGGATTTTCTGATGATCCTTCAGTGACTTCAAACACAAAGGCATTTGCAATTCCTTCGATCGGCTTAATTCGTTTTAAGCCAAATTCATTGGCAATTTGAGCTACACTATGCTCACCCAAATGGGGGGCAAATTGTACCGTTAATTGATTGGTTAAATAAACCCGTGAAGCGGGGTCATCTTTAAAATAGTAAACGTGACTGGCATACTTCACTGCATCAGAATTTCGAATGTTTTCCATGGCTTGATCCCGCTGATTAGCAGGAACCACGAATTCGGACATTTTGGGCGGAGAATTCCGATTCACTTGTGCAGAAACCTGAGCCGCCAATCCCGGAACTTCTTCCTTAGAAGTGGCTTTAACCGTAAATCGATCTTCCGATTTTTCCAGGGCAATTTCTTCGCCGCCCCGTTGCAGAATTAACCCCCGACTGTCCTCGGGCATGGCTGCATTTCCTTTGGGGGCTGTGGCTGGATTAGAGCCTTGTGGATTCGTCATGGCGATCGCCTCATCGAAGTCAATTTCAGTGTAGGGGCTGGGCTGAGAAGTGGTAGACAAAATTTACAGATAATTACTGTCTTGTATTAAATGACTATCTTGCATTGCCACCCATGTCCTTCCTTGCTCTACGGGCTGGCATCCCCAATTTTCGGAAAGTGCCTGAGTTCCCCCGTGCCACGGATTAGGAAGTTCGACCCTTTCCCGTAAGATAAGGGAGACGTTTAGGTGTGGCGATCGTGAAAGCACTAACTCTTCTCGGTTCAACGGGTTCGATCGGAACGCAAACCCTGGATATTGTGGCACAGTACCCTGAGCAATTTCGCATTGTGGGGATGGCGGCAGGCCGCAATGTGGAGCTATTTGCCCAGCAGGTGCGGCAGTTCCAACCGGAAATCATTGCACTGCAAGATGAAAGCAAACTGGAGGAGTTGAAAGCGGCGATCGCGGATCTCACCCCCCAACCCATCATTCTTGCTGGTGAAGCAGGCGTGGTGGAAGTGGCCCGCTACGGGGATGCGGAAGTGGTCGTCACCGGAATCGTTGGCTGTGCAGGACTGTTGCCTACGATCGCGGCGATCGAAGCCAAAAAAGACATCGCCCTCGCCAACAAAGAGACCCTAATTGCAGGTGGCCCCGTGGTTCTGCCGCTCATTCAAAAACATGGGGTTAAACTACTCCCGGCGGATTCCGAGCACTCAGCCATCTTCCAATGTCTCCAGGGAGTGCCGGATAAGGGTCTGCGGCGAGTAATTTTAACTGCATCCGGTGGAGCCTTCCGCGATCGTCCCGTCGAGGATCTGGCCCATGTGACGGTGGCCGATGCCCTCAAACACCCCAACTGGGCCATGGGTCGCAAAATCACGATCGACTCCGCCACGTTGATGAATAAAGGCTTAGAAGTCATTGAAGCCCACTTCCTGTTTGGCATGGACTACGACGCGATCGACATCGTGATCCATCCGCAAAGCATTATCCATTCGATGATCGAGCTCCAGGATACGTCAGTGCTGGCCCAACTGGGCTGGGCGGATATGCGCCTACCGCTGCTCTATGCCCTGTCCTATCCCGATCGTATCTACACCGACTGGGAAACCCTGGATCTCGTGAAAGTGGGCAGCCTCACCTTCCGGGAACCGGATCACGCGAAATACCCCTGCATGAACCTGGCCTACGCAGCGGGTCGTGCTGGGGGCTGTATGCCTGCGGTGCTCAACGCCGCTAACGAACAGGCCGTCGCCCTCTTTTTAGACGAAAAAATTAAATTCCTAGACATTCCTAAACTGATTGAGCAGACCTGCGATCGCTACCAGGCTCAAAACACCCAGCAACCCGCCTTAGAGGACATCCTAGAGGCCGATCGCTGGGCCAGACAGGCCGTCCTAGAAGCCGCCGGGATGCGGGATTTAGTAATGCGTTAACGCCCAGTCCCATCTTGCAATTGTTAAGAATTCTAAGAACTGCAAACCAGGCTTCATCATTTCGCAGTAGATTCACAGGTGGAATCATTCGATCGATAGGAAAACGTTTATGTACGCAGCATCCTACTTAACCTGGTTTCTCATCCCCGCAGTGTGCTGGCTTCTGCCCCTCGTTGGCATGGGTCTGCTGTTCCTGTACATCGAAAAAGACGCTTAGTAGACAAGGTACTTAGACAAAGTACTGAAAATTAGTACTGATAGCCTAGGGGCGATCGAATTTTTCGATCGCCCCTTTCTCATTGCCGTCCCTGGCTCAAGATTTCAGCCACTGCTGCCGCTTCAAAGCTCCAAAACAGCCTTCAAAGTCAAAAACCGCCTAAATTTAGGCGGTTTTTGCATCGATACAGTTCTTGAATGCAGCAGAAAACTACATTGAAGACCCTATCCCTGCATAGGCACCGTAGAAAAACAGACCTACAACGACTAAAACACCGGTTCCGGCAACCGTAGCAACGATCCACAGAGGGATGCGACCATTCTGCAACATTGATTTTTTCTCCTAACCAGCAAGCTTCGTAAAGTCGAAATTGTAAAAAAACGAACCAACCCCAAACTAGCTGAGACTCAACTAGTTGAAGAAGTAGCTGGAGAACAAAATACCCAGCGTAAAAATTAGAAGCAAACCTAGGTAGAGGGACGTCCGGTTTAGTTCCACCGGCTGCTTGTTGGGGTTAGGACTTCTCTCCATTGCCATATCACTATCCTCGCTTTAATTATCTAGCGTTGAATGAACTGCATTGCAGCGATCGCGCCCAAGAAAAAGACAGAGGGCACAGCCAGACCGTGAATGGCCAGCCAACGGAACGTAAAAATCGGATAAACAGTGGGTTGATTAGCCATAGCAACTCTAACCTTGGGTAAAAAAGTGGACGACTACTTCTTCGACTTTTGGATGTCTTTCACGTATTGATCCATCTGCTGACGCGCATCTTGACGATCGCTCAGGATGGGCAATTCTTGACGTGCTGCGGGGAAATATTCATTGGGACGGGGCGTACCAAACACGTCGTAAGCCAAGCCCGTTGCCACAAACAACCAACCTGCAATGAACAGCATTGGAATGGTAATGCTGTGAATCACCCAGTAACGAATACTTGTCACGATGTCGCCAAATGGGCGCTCACCAGTAGTACCAGCCATCGAAGCCCCTCCACAAACAACAAGTTAATTTTCGATACAAATCATCATAGGACACGACTGAAACCGCCACAAGGGAGACTAACAGGGATTTACAACGGAAGTGGGGATCTGGAATGAGGGACATAGGATGAAATGAGACGATGCAAGGATGGCAGGAAATATTAAGTTCTATAAAGCTGTCTCATCCAAGCGATCGGTCATGTTTCTCAGAATCATCCTGCACCTACAACGACTGCACCTGCAACGACTAAACCTGCAACGACTAAACCTGCAATGGCTGAGCTTTCAATTCCTCTTGCTTTCAGTTCAGCTGTCAGTTCATCGAAGATTTGCCTAGGTCAAATTGTGTCCACACCCTTAGGCAGCAGCCCCCCGATAGCGTAGCAATGTGCCCCGTTGTCCCAGAATGTAGCCCTTGTTCTCGTTCAAAAACTCAATCTTGTAGAGATTAGCAGGCACCTCTTGATCCATGTTGGCGTCGTGATACCAAGTCTGACCGTTGTCAAAGCTGGCTAGGAGGGAACCACTGCCCCCAACAATCCACACCTCATCATTGGTGCGATAGGCCATATCCAAAAAGCCCCAACTGTTGAAGGATTCTGGAGCCTGAGCCTTTTGCCAATCTTCGGGGTCAGGGGAATTGGTGAATTGGATGCTGCCACCCCGAGCAATAATCCAGAGGCGATCGTCGGGGGTAAAGCCCATGTTTTGCAGACGGCGGGAACTATTGCGGTTGAATGGCTCCCAGAGTCGCGAGCCCGGTTTCCAGATGGAGAAGAAATTTCCCCGCGAGGACACGGCGACATATTGGCCATCCGCCGATCGATGCAAACTCCGCACGACCCCAAAAGCATCATCCACCATAGCTTTCCAGTTCACTGCGCCATCAGTGGTGTGATAAATTGCGCCTACATCGGTCACCATTTCCAAGTCACCCTTGCCCAAGGCTTCCAGGAATTCCGGCGAACCGGGCAACTTTTCGCTCAGGGGCATGCGTTCCCAGGACTGGCCTCCATCGGGAGTATGCAACAGAATAGCGGGCTGTCCCGCAATCCAGCCTTCATCGCCCGCAAAACTTACCGCACTGAAACGATATTTCTGGGTTCCCAAATCTAGGGGGCGCTCCTTCCAGGTTTGCCCCCCATCCAAGGTCTCCAGCAACATCGAATTCGTTCCTACCATCCAGCCATGGTTTGGATCACCGGTAAACGCTAAATCCAACGGACTTTCTTGGGTCGGCAAAGCCACCACTTCCCAGCGCTCATCGGGAAGATCCTGAAGACGGGCTGCGTTAGCCGGTGCCATTAGGGAAATGGTGCTCAGAAAGACGATCGCGCACACCCCAACCAGGCGTTTCCACCCTTGCAGGCGTTTCCAGCCATTCAAAATCCAATGCATGACTCGTAGCCTCTTGTCTAAACGTCAAACTATTGCAGCCCGTATAGGCTCAGAAAGAAGATAAAAAATAGTAACAAACTGCCAAAAATCAGCAGGTTTTTCTGACCCGGTGTCAGGGTATTGACCCCCAGCCCGTAGCGAAGATTTTCCTTAAACCCCGAGGCTTTGCCCGCTCGACCAATGTTTTGGAACCGACTTTTGGGTGCACCACAAACGGGACAGCGCCACTTAGCTGGCAGATCCTTGAACTCTGTTTCCGGCGGAATTTCACTACGGTTATCGCCTTTGAGCGGTTCATAGACATAGCCACAGGCAGCACATTCATAACAATCAAAGTCTTCAGGCATAGCCGTTGACTCTGTTGCTTCTGGGCTGACGAGTTGGATGACTTGTTCCTCTGAAGGAGTCTCCGCAGATTGCGCATTTGGATTGTCCGGTGTTTCGGTACTCATGGCTGAATAGGGCTAGGCGAATAGTCGAGCAAATCTGAAACCTTTGTTACAGAACTTATTATTACATGGCTGATTGCATGACTACTGACCTCCGCCTTGCTTCCTATACAGCACAAGGCATCTTGGGCAGCCAGTTCCTGCAACCGATTGATCCCAACCTGCCCATGGCGTATCCATAGAGCTAAGCTGGGACATCGTCCCCTGGTTGATAGGGTAGAGTGAATTCTTCTGATTGGAACTTTGTTAGGCTGAACGGTGAAATCGGCAAAATGCAAAGACCTGGGCTGACTATAATGAAAGTTAACTAAGTTATTTTGCTTACTCCACGAAGAGGCAGCACGGTCAATAGAGAGGCGGAATCGTGTTCGTACTAAGCGGTTATGAGTATCTCCTAGGGTTCTTGCTGGTTTGCAGCCTGGTACCCGTTCTGGCGTTGCTGGCTGCAAAGCTAGTCCGCCCAAGTCGACGTGGCCCTGAACGTCGCACAACCTATGAATCGGGGATGGAACCTGTTGGCGGCGCTTGGATCCAATTCAACATTCGCTATTACATGTTTGCCTTGGTGTTCGTCATTTTTGATGTGGAAACAGTTTTCCTGTATCCCTGGGCAGTGGCGTTCCATAAGTTAGGCTTACTTGCCTTCGTGGAGGCACTGATTTTCATCGCAATTCTGGTAGTCGGTCTGGTATACGCTTGGCGGAAAGGAGCGTTGGAATGGTCATGAATCCCGATCTAAAAACAGGTGATCAAAACCTGATCATGAACCCCGTTGAGCGTCCAACAGTGACGGAGGAACTGTCAGAGAATGTAATTCTGACAACCGTGGACGATCTCTACAACTGGGCGCGATTATCCAGTCTGTGGCCGTTGCTCTATGGAACCGCCTGTTGCTTTATTGAATTTGCAGCGTTAATTGGTTCAAGGTTTGACTTCGATCGCTTTGGCTTGGTGCCCCGATCGACCCCTCGACAAGCGGATCTCATCATTACGGCAGGTACCGTGACGATGAAGATGGCTCCGGCCTTGGTGCGGCTGTACGAACAGATGCCCGATCCGAAGTACGTCATTGCCATGGGTGCTTGCACGATTACGGGGGGGATGTTCAGTGTGGATTCGCCCACCGCTGTCCGTGGGGTAGACAAGCTAATTCCCGTGGATGTCTATCTGCCTGGTTGCCCACCGCGACCAGAGGCCATCATTGATGCGATCGTCAAACTGCGGAAAAAGGTTGCCAACGAATCGATCCAAGAGCGGGGCATGCTGCGGCAAACCCACCGCTACTACAGCACCACCCATAACTTGAAACCCGTTGACCCGATCGTCGATGGCAAGTATCTGATGGCGGCAACCCGCCAAGCTCCACCGAAGGAACTGATGGAAGCCTTTGGCATTCCCGTCGCGGGCGAGTTGGAAGCGGCTAAGGAGAAAGCATAGTATGGCAGATGAAAAGAAAGCAGCAGCTGAAGCTGGAGCAATCGTGGAAGCGGGAACCGTTTCCACGTGGCTAACGGCCCAAGGCTTTGACCATGAGTTCTTGGGTGTAGATGCCTCCGGGGTCGAGATGATCAAGGTGGATGCAGATTTTCTGATTCCCTTTGCCAGTGCGCTCTATGCTTACGGGTTTAATTGTTTACAATGCCAAGGTGCCTATGACGAAGGGCCTGGGGCCGCTTTGGTCAGCTTCTATCACCTAATCAAGGTGACAGATAATGCCACACGGGCAGAGGAAGTGCGCTTAAAGGTTGCAGTTCCTCGGGACAATCCTACCGTTCCCTCGGTGTATTGGATCTGGAAGGGAGCCGACTGGCAAGAGCGCGAGTCCTATGACATGTACGGCATTATCTACGAAGGGCATCCGCAATTAAAACGTATCCTGATGCCGGAAGATTGGCTGGGTTGGCCCCTACGGAAGGACTATGTCTCGCCCGATTTCTACGAATTACAGGATGCCTACTAGATAGAAAACTAGTTCAGCATCGGAATTCAGCTCAGCATCGAAAAAGGGTGGGAAATTCCCACCCTTTTTCATGGGATTTTGCTGCTGCCAACGATCGTTGCAGCGATCGTTGGAAATGTCGCTTAAATTAACGATCGGCTATCGTGATCCACTGGGAAAGAATCGTTTAGAATGCCCTTAAGGTGAGCGGCTAAAGAAAAGCAATAACCACGCAGTCACTGTTCTGAGCCATTCAAAAGGATAATCGGTAAACATCACCCATGACTTTAATGCCCTGATCCATGGGGCAAACGAAGGAACCTCTTGACTCGCTAAATCAGTGTTAGGATTGCGTCAGAATAGATAAAAGAGAAAAAGCAAAGGACAAAGGAATACATGGAAGAAGTGACCAAGTCGATATCTTTCGATGGACGAGAGATTCGACTGAAGATGGGACTGCTGGCTCCCCAGGCTGGCGGTTCTGTATTAATTGAATCAGGGGACACCGCCGTGTTGGTGGCGGTGACACGCTCCACAGCCAGAGAAGGCATTGATTTTCTTCCCCTGACGGTAGATTACGAAGAGCGGATGTACGCTGCAGGCCGTTTCCCAGGGGGATTCCTGCGCCGGGAAGGTCGGCCACCGGAAAAGGCTATTTTAATTGGACGGTTAATCGATCGCCCCATGCGTCCCCTCTTTCCAGGTTGGCTGCGGGATGATATTCAAATTGTGGCTACCACGGTTTCGCTGGATGAAAAAGTGCCGCCGGATGTTTTGGCTGTCACTGGCGCTTCAATGGCAACATTACTGGCCGGAATTCCCTTCAATGGCCCGATGGCAGCCGTGCGCGTCGGCTTGGTTGGCGATGACTTTATCCTAAATCCTACCTATGAAGAAATTGAACAGGGGGATTTAGACCTAGTCGTTGCAGGTTCCCCTGATGGGGTCATCATGGTGGAAGCTGGGGCGAACCAATTACCCGAAGCGGACATGATTGAAGCGATCGACTTTGGTTATGAAGCAGTTCGGGAATTAATCGGCACGCAGTTGGAAATCTGCAAACAATTGGGCATCGAACTGGTTAAGGAAGAGCCTCCAGAAGTCGAAAAACCCCTAGAGAATTTCATTGCCGATCGAGCCACCGCTCCAGTCAAGGAAATCCTAGGCCGTTTTGAAAAAGATAAAAACATTCGGGATGCGGCTCTGGATGAGGTCAAAGACGCCATTAAAGCAGAAATTGAATTGCTGTCGGACGAGGATCCCGTCAAAGTGGCCGCAACGGTAAATGCCAAGGCATTGCCGGAAACCTTTAAGTCCATCACTAAAAAGCTGATGCGCAAGCAGGTGGTGGAAGATGGGGTACGGGTGGATGGTCGCAAGTTAGATGAAGTGCGCCCCATCTCTTGCCGCGTGGGTATTTTGCCAAAGCGGGTGCATGGGTCCGGTTTGTTCAATCGCGGTTTAACGCAAGTGATGTCCGTAGCCACCCTGGGGTCTCCAGGGGATGCTCAGGAATTGGATGACCTCCATCCGGATAGCGAAAAACGCTATATCCACCACTACAACATGCCACCCTACTCCGTTGGCGAGACCAAACCAATGCGATCTCCGGGACGCCGGGAAATCGGCCATGGGGCCTTGGCAGAACGGGCGCTGTTGCCAGTCTTGCCCAAAAAATCGGACTTCCCCTATGTAATCCGGGTGGTCTCAGAGGTGCTGTCTTCCAACGGCTCAACTTCAATGGGATCCGTTTCCGGTTCTACATTGTCGCTGATGGATGCCGGGGTTCCCATTACCAAACCCGTCAGTGGTGCAGCGATGGGGCTGATCAAGGAAGGCGATGAAATCCGGATTTTGACGGATATTCAGGGAATTGAAGACTTCCTAGGCGATATGGATTTTAAAGTCGCAGGCACCGATGCCGGGATTACAGCGCTCCAGCTCGATATGAAAATCACCGGGCTGCCCATGGACGTGATTCGCAAGGCGGTCATGCAGGCTCTCCCCGCTCGCCTGCATATTTTGAATAAGATGCTGGAAGCGATCGACCAACCCCGAGCAGAACTCTCGCCCTATGCTCCCCGCTTGATGACTATCAAGATTGACCCTGAGCAAATTGGCATGGTGATTGGGCCAGGGGGTAAAAATATTAAGGGCATCACCGAAGAAACGGGCACGAAGATTGACATCGCTGACGATGGCACCGTCACGATTTCGGGTCTGGATGGGGCTAAGGCCAACCGCGCTAAGGCCATTATCGAAGGGATGACCAAACGGGTCAAAGAGGGCGATGTCTATGCAGGACGTGTGACACGCACGATTCCGATCGGGGCTTTTGTAGAATTTCTGCCGGGTAAGGAAGGCATGATTCACATTTCCCAACTCGCCGATCACCGCGTCAAGACCGTGGAAGATGAAGTCTCCGTGGGTGATGAAGTGATTGTTAAGATTCGGGAGATTGACAACCGAGGTCGCATTAACTTGACCCGATTAGGCATTCACCCTGATGAAGCAGCTTCTGCTAAAGCTGTTGCAAAACGCTAAGGTGCATGGCAACCGGATGAACTGGTCAGCGGATGTAAGGGTAACCAGATAGCGTCGGCTATCCGAAGCATCTCCCACTAGGAGCATTCTAAACCGCAGAAACGAGTGGACTGATTCTAGTTCACTCGTTTTTGTTACGAGTACGGAGGGGAGCGGAGAGGTGCCGTTTTCAGCAACCGTCTCTGACTACTGCTGCCTTCCGAGTTTGGCACGCAGTTCTTCCCGAATGCGACTGAGAATCGATCGCTCATCCAAGGACGATAAAATTTGATCTACCACAGCTTTTGGGCCATCGGGTCCCCAAGTTGCACCATTCGCCAGGTAGGCGCGGGCAATGTGGCCAATGCTGTAGGTGGCCACTCCAGCGACCCCTGCTTGAGCAATTGCCACCGATAGGTAGGGCAAGGCAGACAATCCCCCCGTGGCCGGAACTGCTAGTCCCAGTAGCCCCTTGAGAGAACTCAATCCCAAGTCAGCAAATAGCTCACTGGCCGTAATCCCCCCCATGGCGAGACCAATATTTTTCAGCAGCCCGATCGCCCCTTTTTCGGTCATGGGAATGCCATAGAGCTTAGACAGGCTGAGAATCAGCGCGACATCAATTGCAGCGCTGCTAAGAATATCTATTACCGTCACGGGATTGACTGCAACAGCAATCGCCTTTGCCATCACACTATTCCAGATTACGCGATCGCCACTCGCTTCCCGAATCTGGAGCTTACGCTCGACAATCTGTTCGTTAATCCCATCGGCAAATAACATCGAGTTCAATGCGAGGAGGGCTTTGCCTTCGCGATCGAGCACTTCCAAAATTTTCAGTTTGAGATCTTGTACCTGCGGTTCCCCAGCCACCATCCGCACCACAATCCGCCCATCGGCCTGCCGGGTACCGATGGGCATCAGAGGCGCAGCAGAAGCCATGACAATCTCATCGGGGGACAGCAACCTTTTCACCCGTTCATCCCGAATCTTGGCGTAGATACTCTGGCGATCGACCTCAGGATATTGATCAATCTTGTTGAAGACCAAAATCATCGGCTTGCCCACCTCCCGCAGTTGCGCCAGGGCCTGAAATTCCACTTGGGTCATATCCCCAGACACAACAAACAGCAACAGATCCGCCTGTTGAGCCACGGTTTTTGCCAGCAGTTCCCGATCTTCACCACCCACTTCATCAATCCCGGGAGTATCCATTAATTCAATCTGGGCCCCGACTTGACTGGTGGCTTTGCGAACAGATTGGCTCGTTGAGGGGAGACGCTCCTGATTGATTACCCAAGTAGCTTGATTCGTCGTTTGCGTGACTCCATGGATGGCCCCCGCTTGAAACACAGGTTGTCCGATCAAAGCATTGAGAAGGGAAGATTTGCCCCGCCCCACCATGCCAAAGGCGGCAATATGCACCACCGATCGCTCCAGCTTGTCCACCATACTGGAAAGACCAGCTAACTCCTGTTCTAACCCCTGGCGCTCCTGGGGCTGTAAATCGAGGCGATCGACCATCTCCTGCAAAGCTGTTTGAGCATTGCGGTAATTCAGTTCAGCTTGGATTTCATCGAAACTGAGGAGAGTCGCTTCAATTTCGGGATCAAATTCAGCAGGAAAAATCGGACGAGAATTTTCTTCGTTGGGGGGGAGAAAAGAGGTCATCACACCTAGGGGCTACTGTGGCACAACCAGAACAGGAAGGAAGCGCTTCACTCATCGATGCCTGTAATTGAACAGGTCATTCAAGAGCATTGCCTTGTCATGGCTGCGATCGTACCATTCGATTTTTCGGATTGCAGCCCATGGGAAAACTCACTGAATTTACCTATCCTAAGCGTCCGCTCTGATTCGCAACTTTCTGGGCTCACAACTTTCTGGTCTCGCAACTTTGAAGGGGGCTGAGCTGCGGTAAAGGATACCAATAGGGAGGGGAATTCGTAAAGGCGAGAAGTTACGATCGAACATCACGAATGGTCTGAATCTAAACCAGTGTCAGTTAAGCCAGTTGATGAACTAAGGCTACATTCATCTTGCCAAAGTTGGTGCTGAGGGCAATATTAAGGTGTTCCAGGGACGAAACCAGCCACTGCACAGATTCCTGGGCATAGGCTTCGTAATGATTAAAGAGAATCGAAAACCGCTTTTCTAGGTAGGGCTTCACTTTCCGACAAATCAACACAATCTTCAACAACAGACTCGTGGTGAAAACGGGGCCAATATTGGATAACAAATCGACAAATACAAAATGTTTAGGCTGCTGCGGACTTTCAACGATTAGGAAGTTGAGCAATTGACTACAGGTGCGTAGCAATAAGAACTCATTAAAGGGTTGAGCATGATTTTCCGGCAACACCCTATTCAGGCAGTCATAGAGTTGATTGTTGAACTGCCGACGACCATAATCTGGATCCACAGAAGGCAAGAGATATTCGTAAAGATCATCTTTAAAGGATTTGAACGATTGAGCCTCATGGGTATGGGTCAGAAACCGTTGGGCCAGATCGCGATGGGTACAATTGCCTTGCACTTTGCCAGCAAATTGCCGCAATGCGGAACAAACTTCTGGTTCAGTCAGCAATGTGGGATTCTTGACAGGATAGAGAGTGCGCCCCACCGTATCTGATCCCGTTTGGTTAAACAGATGCGAGCGACGAATTTGGTAAGTGACAAATTGCGACAGATCCAGCTCATACTGATGCTGCATCGTATCTTGCAAGTCCCGAATCGACTGCTGATCTTCAACAGAACTCGATTCACTGACCAAGCAGTGGGAATAGAGATAGGGATAACGGCGAATCAATTTGCCCAGGGGCAAGCGGGTTTGAGACGGATCGTTATTGCTCTCAAGAACATGCGCTAACCGACGCAGGGTGAGAAACTGTTCCGTTTCCAGAAAATATCGCATGAATTCCCGTAGCCGTTTAATCGCCTTAGCACGGCTAAACTCGTTCGTGGGTCGCGAGGGGGAACTTTCCAATAGGTGGATCAAGTCAGGGATGGCTGCTTGGGTCTGAGGCCGCCCTTGCCAGCGATTGGTCAAAATATGGATGCAGCGATTCAGAATAAACTGAAATTCTTCTATCTCAATATTGGAGAGGATGAGTCGATCTAAATTTTTAAGAACGTTGTGATCGGGATAATTGGTCCCTTCAATGAATAGCAGCCGCATCCGATCGATCAACTCTTGAGGGGTTTCTAATTGAACAATTTGCAGTAAGTGATCGTATAACTGTTGCTCTTCGGTGCCGATCGATCGAAAGTTATGGTTTACCCAATGATTCACGTCCACTGTGCCCCTGCTGCTATAACCTTCACTCATGGTTCTCCTAAGGTCAATCCCTGGGTCTTGAGCATCTTAAGCTGAGTCATCAGCCCCAATTGGTTAGACACATCACATCCCAGAAATTTGGAGATTTCTTTCTAAATCTAAAGAAAATTAACCAAATCTAGGAAGTCATATGGCCTGGGTACTGCGTATTTTTATACTACCTAAACCACAAAGGAACTCCGTGGAATTCCCCTTCCTTCATAGAATCTAAACACCAATTTGGCGATTTTTATGGCAGACACTTCAAGAAGTGTCATAGGATAGGGTCGATTTAAAGGACAAACCTTTGGGGGATTAGGTACTCCTGCTGCCGTATATATACGACTCTGCTGAACGACTTTATGCAGGAAGGAGGACGATGACCAGGGATTAAAGTTCCGCGAAAGAGGAAAAAGCTGAGTCGATCGTCTAGGGTAAAAAACGCCTCAATTCCAGCAAGGGAATTCCAGTTTGATGGCTCACTATCCAAGACCCCGTGATGCATTGCAATTTACACATCAGAGGTAGAAAGCGGTGACTGCCCTTGTTCAATTTATACAATCCTCTACTGAAAATCCCGGATAATTTTGCAATTCTTGAGATAGAACAAAATCATCAAAAATTGTCAAGCGAGTAGTGACTCATCAACCTGTGTGACTCGGCGTAAATTCAAAACATCTGTCATCTTACGAATTTGGGTGAAGGTATGTTCCAGTTGCCGATGGTCACAAATATCAATGCCCAGATCG
Organism: Alkalinema pantanalense CENA528; assembly: GCF_050753345.1. Classification (NCBI taxonomy): domain Bacteria; kingdom Bacillati; phylum Cyanobacteriota; class Cyanophyceae; order Leptolyngbyales; family Leptolyngbyaceae; genus Alkalinema; species Alkalinema pantanalense. Next base: position 44,864 of record NZ_JBLZFX010000001.1, read on the forward strand.
ATCGTGGCGGTTTGATCGGGATAGGTTTTGACTTGCGCATTCCGCACATTGATATTGTTATCCGTTAAGCGGGATAGCAGATCCTTCAGAACCCCCACCCGATCGATCACTTCAATTTGAATTTCTACAGGATAGGTCTGCTGCCGTCCGCGATCGTTCGTCGGATTCCAACTGACGGGGATAAGCCGTTCTCCCTCCACCCGTTCTAAGTTGGGACAACCTTGGCGATGAATCGAAATGCCATGGCCCCGCGTCACGACACCAATGATCGACTCACCTGGGACGGGGTGACAGCACTTCGCAATGTGGTAAAGCAACCCTTCAACCCCCGCGATCGGCGATTTGGAGTGCGTTGGAGTGGGTGCAGGAGGATTTTTTGGACTAAAGCTAACCGTAGCAGTCGTATTTTCTGATGGGGCAGCGGGAGACTGGGCTTTGACGGCATCCCGAATCCGATTTAAGGCATGATTGAGCGTTACTTCCCCATAGCCCACCGCAGCTAAGAGGTCATCCACCGTCTGGTAATTGCACCGTTCCGCTGCGGTTTGCATGGGTGGCGACTTCAGCAAGGCTTCAAAGCCATTCTTGCCCAAGGACTTTTCCAACATATCCCGTCCCCGAGCAATGTTTTCATCTCGGTGCGATCGCTTATACCATTGCCGAATTCGGTTGCGGGCACTGGGCGTCACCACAAAATTCAACCAGTCCAAGCTAGGACGGGAATTTTTTTGCGTCAGAATTTCAACAATGTCGCCGTTTTCCAGGCTAGTGTCCAATGTCACCATACGACCATTGACCCGCGCCCCTGCACAATGGTTTCCAACTTCGCTGTGAATTCGGTAGGCAAAATCAACTGGGGTCGCCTTAGGGCTCAGGGGAATGACTTCCCCTTGGGGCGTAAATACATAAATTTCGCTATCAAAGAGGTTATCTTTGATCGTATCCAAATACTCCTGCGCGTCCTTCAGATCGCTTTGCCAGTCAAGAAGTTGCCGCAGCCAAGTAAACTTCTCATCGGTCGTATTCATCTGGGTGGCCGTTGATCCACCAGATTCCTTATATTTCCAATGGGCCGCAATCCCGTATTCCGCCACATGGTGCATTTCCATGGTGCGAATTTGCACCTCCAACGGTCGGCCACCGAGGCCAATCACGCCGGTATGGAGCGATTGATAGCGGTTTGGTTTAGGTAGGCCAATGTAGTCTTTAAAGCGACCAGGAATCGGGCGGAACATATCGTGAACCACAGCCAAGGCTCGGTAACATTCATCCTTGTTTTCGACAATGATGCGAATGGCCGCGATGTCATAGATCTGCTCATACTCTTTCTGCTGCTTCTGCATTTTCTGGTAAATGCCGTAGAGATGCTTAGGCCGACCGCTGATATCCAGCCAGTGAATTCCTAGCTCTTCTAAACGCGGTTTCAGCATTTCCTTAACTTGGGAAAGCTGCTCTTCGCGCACTGTACGTCGTTCAGACACCCGTTGGCTAATTTCGCGGTAGGCTTCCGATTCCAGATATTTGAACGAGAGATCTTCCAGTTCCCACTTGATGTTGCCAATCCCCAGACGGTTAGCCAAGGGGGCAAAAATATCACGGGTTTCCTGGGAAATCCGCCGTCGTTTCTCGTCAGCCAGATGCTCCAGGGTTTGCATGTTATGCAGCCGATCGGCCAATTTGACCACAATCACCCGGATATCCTTGGCCATTGCCAGGAACATGCGCCGGAAATTCTCGGCTTGTCGCTCTTTTTTGCTGGAAAAGTTAAACTTCGAGAGCTTAGTGACACCTTCCACCAAAACCCGGACTTCTGGGCCAAATCGTTCTTCAATTTCCTCACAGGACACGTCGGTATCTTCAACAATGTCGTGGAGAAAACCAGCGGCAATCATGCTGCTACTGCCCCCCAAATCGCGCAAAATCCCAGCAACTGCCACCGGGTGGGCAATATACGGTTCCCCAGAGACGCGCCGTTGCCCTTCATGGAGCTGGTAAGCAAAGTCAAAAGCTCGACAGATCAAGTCATTCGCTTTCCAGGGATCAGGGTCATTGGGAGTGGCTGCACCATCCAATAGGCAGGCCCGCAACCAAGGGGGAAGGTTGAGATCGGTAGGAAGGGATCGGATGGGGAGATTCATGCTTGCCGCCCGAATGCACTAGATTTGGATTTGAAGAAAGAGTGATCTGGAATTGTGATCAAACAAGCAGTATGGGTCGTTGGTAAACTATCTTTGCATTTGCGAAATTGGCGAACGACCCATGAGAACTGCTAAACATGCGAACTAAATAGTTGAAGTTCTTGTTGAAATTCTTGGAAACCCCTGGAAATTCTTGAAAGTATCGAATAATCCTAGGATAGGCCTAGAAAATATCAACAAAATTTCGGCAAAAAGAGTGAAAAGTTATCCAGCAGCAACATGTGCCCCTAGATCCCAGTAATTTATCTTTACCAATCGTTGCTCCCTAGGATACTTAACGGTATCAATGGATGCCGATCGGCACTCTTGTAAATTTTTCTTTCAAAAAGCAAAAGCCCTACTGTTAAAAAATCCACTGTTTGGAAAGTTCTAACAACTTTCGCTGTTGCTAAGCACTTTTAGAAGATATCCCCCCATTCTATCAAGAATGTTGATACACTTCTTCATGTTTTAGATAAAGCCAACAATTCTCATTTTGAAAAAGGGGGCCTTTAGAAGCCTTGTACAAAGAGGCTTTTACAATTATTTGCAAACTATCAAATCGCTGAAACTCAGTAGACTCGTTCCATAATGAGAATTGCTGAGATCAAGCCTCGGTTCAAGGCTCGGTCTTAGATAGCCTCTCGGTACGATCCCCATCCCACTCAACACCATCAAATCGCCTCCTCATAGGGACAGGATGAAAGATGATTCCCCCAGCGCAACGTAGGATTTATGAAAACTTTCGGGATCAATTGATTCAACTGTTGCAGCAGGTGCGGGAAATCGCCCAGAGAAGTCAGGCTTCAGAGACTTTTTATCCTCTCGATCGAGAAAATTTTGCTGCGCCGATCGATCTCGAGAGTAGCGATCGCTCCGATGCTCCGAGCCCTGCTAACTCAAGCCCTACCAACTCAAGCCCTTTCGGGGTAATTTCCTCAGGATTGGCCAACCTTCAGGGAATGTTTCGGGAACAAGTTTTAATACTTCCCTTAGATGAAATTGATTACACCCACCAAACAAAGGTGCAATCCTATCAAGCTGAAATCAGTAAACAACTGCGTCTCGTAGGGCTAGATTGCACATTTCTGGCCGCAGCACGGCAGCCTCAGACGCAGGCTCGGCGAGTGCAACAGGTACTCGATCGGGTAGAAACCCTGATTCGTTATTGCAATGGAATTTTGGGTGAGCTAGAAGAAAATCCTGGGAATTCCCTCCAGCAATCCTAAAGCACCTTCAAATCTCAGGGTAAGATTGCTGCAATATCGTTTTCACCGATCGCGCCCATTCCTATGGCTGAAGCACTGCTCACGATCGATCACCTTAAGATTGCCTACAGGCCCCAAACCCCATGGGTTGTAGATGACGTTTCACTAGTGCTGCAACCGGGCGAACGGTTGGGCCTGGTGGGCGAGTCAGGCTGCGGTAAATCAACGATCGGGCGGGCGATTGTGCGTTTGTTGCCAGAGGGCTCGATCGTGGAAGGTCAAATTCAATTAGCAGAACGGGATCTCTACCAATTGTCCGATCGGGAATTGCGGCAGTTGCGTGGTGAGGAAATTGCACTGATTTTCCAGGATCCCATGACGCGGCTCAATCCCTTATTGACGATCGGGGAACATTGCTTAGAAACCCTGCAAGCCCATCGGCCAGGAATTTCTACCAAAGAGGCAAAATCCCGCGCCTTGGAAGTCCTACAGGCGGTCAACATTCCAGCAGAACGGTGGGCCCAATATCCCCATGAATTCAGCGGTGGCATGCGGCAACGGGTAGCGATCGCCCTCGCTCTCTTACTGAATCCCAAACTGATCATTGCCGATGAACCGACAACCAGTTTAGATGTGACGGTCGCCGCCCAAATTTTGCAGGAATTAAAGCGCCTCTGCGAAGAGCGCAATATGGCGTTAATTCTGATTTCCCACGATTTAGCACTGGTGGGTGAATATTGCGATCGCATTGCGGTCATGTACAACGGCCAGTTGGTGGAACTGGGAACTACGACTCAGGTTTTGCAACAGCCGCAACATGACTACACCCAAACCCTTCTGCAATCAGCACTTTCTTTGCAGGCGGGCGTTGCTTCTGCTGTAGACTCTCGGCCCGCCCCTGAACCATTATTACGTCTGCGGAGGTTAAAGCAGTACTACACTCTAGAAGCAAATTTGCTAGCTAAGTTTTTTTCGAAAGCGGACGATCGCACGATTCGCGCAGTGGACGGCATTGATTTAGATATCTTTCCGGGGGAAACCCTGGGGCTCGTGGGCGAATCAGGTTGCGGCAAGTCCACGCTGTCTCGCACCATTTTACAGTTGCTCAAGCCCACGGCGGGCCAGGTGGAGTTTTTAGGGCAGGATTTAGCCCGACTGAAGCGGCAGGAAATGCTGCGGCAACGGCGAGACATCCAAATGATTTTCCAAGACCCCCACGCTTGTTTAAATCCCCGCATGACGATCGGGGAGAGCATTGCCGATCCCTTGCTGATTCATCGGATGGCGACGCCTCAGGAAGCCAAACCTCAAGTGGAAGCACTGCTCCAGAGGGTGGGCCTGCATCCCCAGGAATTTTATGATCGCTATCCGAGCGAACTATCTGGAGGTCAACAGCAACGGGTCGCGATCGCGCGGGCATTAATTACCCGGCCTAAACTGGTGATTTGTGATGAACCCGTCAGTATGCTGGATGCCACCGTGCGCACTCAGGTACTGGAACTCATGCAGGAACTCAAGGACGAGTTTGAGTTGACTTATCTATTCATTACCCATGATCTCTGGGTAGCACGCTTCTTCTGCGATCGCATTGCAGTCATGTACCAAGGAAAAATTGTAGAACTTGACCAAACCGCCGCTGTATTCGATAATCCTCAGCATTCCTACACCCAAACCCTACTGGCCGCTGCTCCCATGCTGGAAATGGATTGTGCGTAAGTTATGCGCAAACGAGTGACCTAGGAATGAAGTCCATAGGAGATTACTCGATTATTGCATGTCGGTTATAAGCACTATCGGTTATGAGCACTATGCGATTGAGCACATAGGTTGTTTTTCCTAGCCATTTTTCTAGGATTCACCGAATGCAAGGGGTCTACGAAAGGGGTCTACGAAAGGGGTTGCATTTCCTCTCGGGCGCATCGAACCCATCGTTCCTTCTGGTTAAAGTGGAGTACAATGCCCAAGCAACGTTCCCGGAGTCTCCGACGGAGATCGGTTTATCCGTCATGGACGCTGGTTAAAATTTGGTCTGGGGTAAAAGCTCGATGCACATTTTTGCAAGATCAGTTACCAGATCGGTTGCAAGACAAGTCGCAGGATAGGTCGCAAGATAGGTCACAAGGCAAATTGCCAGACAGCTCGCAAGACAGGTCACAAGCCCCACTAAAGGGCCGGTTACAAGATAAATTCAAAGATACTGTGCGATCCAAACTCCGATGGCGACCAAAGGTTGGGTCACCCCCCCCCCTACGCCTATCCCGACTGCGCATCGTTCCTACCCTCAATCTGCTACCACTTTTACCCAGCAGTTTGTTGCGACGTACTCTACTGTTCAAAGCTGATGTCAGTATGGCCGATGATACCCCGTCCAAAGACTATACCCTTGGTAAATTTCTCGTCCATTGCACTATCATTCTGTGGTTGATTTTTATTTTGCTCAACCTGCGAGAACAGCGAATGCCGTGGGGTTCCAGCTTAGGGAAGGGGGCGGAAACACCGTTAGTTATGCAGGGCGGGGATCCCTATATTCGAGCTTTGATGCGCACCATCTCGGCCAGTGAGTCGAATGTGCAAAATCCCTACGCCGTGATTTACGGGGGCGAATATACCCAAGACTTAAGCCGACATCCCGATCTCTGTGTACCGATCGCCGTGGGGCCGAATGTGGGGCAGTGTACAACGGCTGCTGGACGCTATCAGTTCATCACCACCACCTGGGTGGAACAGGCCGAACGCTACCATCCCAATCCTGGAGGCTTTTGGCTTTGGCATCGCTATAGCTTTGAGCCGTTGTACCAAGATACAGTTGTATACCGTTGGCTCAGCGATGCCCAGGTATGGGGGGTTGATTTGTCTAGCTTATTGCGGCAGGGCAAAATTACGCGCGTGTTGGAAATTCTGTCTCCCACTTGGACCAGTCTGGGCTACGGCATTGAAACCAATTCCATGAGTGCTAGCTTGCCACAGGTCTATCAACGGGTGTTGCGCGAGGAATTGAGTCTTGCCAGTATGCCTACCATTCCCCAGATTCAGCCCAATGGCTCGATCGGGGCTCCAGCCAATCTGCCAGTCAATACTCCGAACCATGCCCCTCGTGGTATTGCCAATACCACTCAACCCCAGTCATACCGCTCAGCCAATCTGCCCTAGCCGCAATCCGTTCTAGTTCCCTATGGTTCATTAGCAAGCAAAAATCCCTTGAAATCCGTTTGCAAGTTTCAAGGGATGCTAATTATTGATGAAATTTGGCAGCAATCTGCTTAATGCTGAATATCTAATTGAAGCGTATAGCGCCCCAAGCGACTGTGGGCTGACCATAGTTCATACTCCAATGCCAACGAAGTGGGTAGGGGATTCCCGTCGAGGTGTAAACCCACTGTAAAGTTCCGCAGTTGGAGTTGGTGACTTTGGCCCACGGCATCCCCTTGGAGCCAATAACGACTCAAGCCATAGGCATTCCGTTCCCAAAGGTGTCGATAACTGAGTTTGCCATTGCCCTGCATCGTCATTGTGACGCGAAGGGGCGACATCTCGATCCAAATCAACCGGAGTTGATCCGCAGAGGGTAAACCAGGATGCTCAACTGGGGTACAAGGTTCGCAGACTTTGGGTTCCGTTAATAGGAGATGGAAGCGTTGGGCATCTCGTTGATAGAGGGTGCCAACGGTTTCGACATTAGAGCAAATCGCCAAGTCCGCAGACATCACTGAAAGACAAACAGGCCGACGAAAATGAGTCAACATAAGGGAAACCACACAATTGAGAAGTCAGAGAACAATTAAACTAAGTCGTTAGATTGAAAATTCAAATTATCCAGTCCACCCGGATCATCCTGTAATCAGAAACCCGTTAGAGACCCGTTAGAGACCCGTTAGAAATAGGCTAGAAACTGAAAACGATCAAACTAGGGGTTCTAGACATAGACCACATTGATTTGGCATCTAGAAATCCCTCTCGAATTTCCCATCTACGGCTTTCAATTCCTTGATAGGATAGACGATCGCAACTTTCGCCAGTCTATCCAATTCCCTATGGCCACAACCACCGTCATAACAGTGAAACCCGTCAGCCATCATCAGGATCTCGTGATACAGGGTGGCTCAGCTTGCAATGGACTCCGCGGACGGATTCAGATTCCCGGTGATAAATCCATTTCCCATCGATCGCTCATGCTAGGCGCATTGGCCGAAGGAGAGACGATTATCCATGGGCTACTGCTAGGAGAGGATCCGCGCAGTACGGCTGAGTGTTTTCGGGCCATGGGGGCAGAGATTTCGGAACTGAATACCCAAGAAGTTCGGGTTCAAGGGATTGGGTTAGGTTGCCTACAGGAGCCATTAGATGTGCTCAATGCAGGCAATTCGGGTACAACATTGAGACTGATGTTAGGTATTCTGGCATCCCATCCTGGGAAATACTTCACCGTGACGGGTGATTCTTCCCTGCGATCGCGCCCCATGTCTCGGGTCGTGAAACCGTTGCAAATGATGGGCGCTCAAATTTGGGGCCGTAAGGATGATTCCTTGGCACCGCTTTCCATTAAGGGGCAAGTGCTTAAGCCGATCCACTACCAATCCCCGATCGCCTCAGCGCAGGTCAAGTCCTGTGTCCTACTTGCCGGCTTGATGGCCGACGGCAAAACAACGGTGACGGAACCTGCTCTATCCCGCGATCACAGCGAACGAATGCTGCGAGCCTTTGGAGCTGAAGTCGAAGTCGATCCAGAAACCATTAGTGCCACCGTGACGGGGCAAGCACGGCTGCATGGACAAACCGTGGTGGTTCCAGGGGATATCAGTTCGGCGGCCTTTTGGCTCGTTGCAGGCGCGATTGTACCAGGATCCGATCTAACTGTGGAAAATGTGGGCATTAATCCTACTCGCACAGGAATTTTAGAAGCCCTGCAAGCCATGGGGGCGGATATTTCCCTAGAGAACGAACGGGAAGTGGCGGGAGAACCGGTTGCCGATCTGCGGGTGCGCCATAGTCAACTTAAAGCGACGCGCATTGCAGGGGACATCATTCCCAGATTGATTGATGAAATTCCGGTGCTCGCGGTGGCCGCTGCCTTTGCTGAGGGAACAACGGTGATTCAAGATGCAGAAGAATTGCGGGTCAAGGAGAGCGATCGCATTACCGTTATGGCGAACCAATTAAATGCCATGGGAGCCCAAGTCAGTGAGTTACCCGATGGCATGGAAATTACGGGCGGCCATCCTCTGACGGGCACCGAAGTGGATAGCTTTACCGACCACCGCATTGCCATGAGTTTGGCGATCGCGGCACTGAATGCAACGGGAACGACGACAATTCATCGCGCAGAAGCCGCCTCTATTTCCTACCCTGACTTTGTGGCCACGCTGGAGCAGATTGTGGGTTAAACCATGGCTGCAAACGGGCGAAGGCGGATTTTTAAATCTGCCTCGCCCCGATCGTATTCCCGTTGCGCTTGCTGAAGGAGGGGCAGAATTTGGGGCTGGGCTTGGTCAATACTGCCCTGCCGACCAAAGAGTTCTAGCTCTTTACAGATTTCGCTTAAGGGCAAGGCCCCGATCGCGGCACTGATTCCTTTTAAGGTATGGGATGCTGCTCTGAGGCCATTGGCATCCTGCTGGTCGATCGCCTGCTCCATTTGACGAAGACAAGTGGGCGCATCTTCAAAATAGTTATGAATAATTTCCACAAAGACGCTGATTCCCTCTTCACCCAACATATCGATGAGTTCGCTGATCGCTGCTTCATCGATCGCTGGCAGTTGGACGGGTTGGATGGGTGTTTCGGGCTCCATAGTACAAGCTTCAGAAGATGTAGTAGAGATTGGGAGGACTTCAGCAGTGAGGGTGAGGGTTGCAAGGCTGCGATTATCTAGCATGTCGGAGTCCTCTGAAGGAGTAAAGGTCAATCGCGGTTGTGTGTTTTTGAGCGCTTGGATGAGATCTTTAATGCGTACAGGTTTACTCACATAGTCATCCATGCCAGCATTGAGACATTTTTCTCGATCCCCCGCCATAGCATTGGCAGTCATGGCGACAATCCGGGGGCGTTGAGGAGCCGCATACCGCTTGCAGAGCTCCTGTGTTGCCGTCAAACCGTCCATTTCTGGCATTTGCACATCCATGAAGACCAAATCGTAGGTTTGGCGTTGCACGGCTTCCAAAGCTTCCAAGCCATTGCTGGCAATATCAGTGCGATATCCTAAACGTTTCAACAGTTGAATCGCTAGTTTTTGATTGACGGCATTGTCTTCTACCAACAAAATCCGCAGGGGGTGATGGGCTGCAAGTTGACTATCCAGTTGATTGGATGCAGAATTGGCCAAGGCTACGTCGGGCTTGGGCTGCCGATCGAAGATTTCCACCAGCGTGTCAAACAGTTGAGACCGTTTAGGCGGTTTAGATAAAATTCCCGCAAAATGTTGGTTATTGTTTGCTTCGCCCAGTTCACTGCGATCGAGGGAACTCATAAGCACCAAAGGTAACTTCGACCATTGCGATACCTGATGAATGGCTTGGGCGAGTTCCAACCCGTTCATTTGGGGCATTCGCAGATCGATAATCGCCAAGTCAAACGACGCATCCTGCTGGAGACAAGCCAGCGCCGATCGACCAGAATTCACAATCTGAGACACAATGCCCAAATTATTGAGTTGCTGGTGCAAAATCTTGCCATGGACAGGATTATCATCCACAATCAAGACCCGCTTACCATCCATCACATGAGAGGGCACGGCATGGGGCTGGGGGAGCGCTTGAAGGGGCTGGGCTGAAATCGTGAAATAAAAGGTGGTGCCGCGATTCACTTCACTTTCAACCCAAATGTGACCTCCCATAATTTCGATCAGCTGTTTGCAAATCACCAACCCTAAACCAGTACCGCCATATTTGCGGGTCGTGGAAGAATCTACTTGGCTAAAGGGCTTAAACAATCGATCCATCCGTTCCGGTGGAATGCCAATCCCGGAATCTTGAATTGCAAAACAGAGTTCTACGCGATCGATCAGATCATTAGAAGTATTCGAGGTTTCCACAGAACTGGGTGAAACATAGGGAGTAACAGACACCATAATTTCCCCGCGTTCTGTAAATTTCACCGCGTTACTTAGCAGATTGACCAAAACTTGGCGTAGGCGGGTCACATCCCCCAGGATACTCTGGGGCACCGCTGGATGGGTTTGGTGAGCAACTTCTAGCCGTTTTGCTTGGGCCTGGGGCATTACCAAATCCACCGCTTCCTCGAGGCAGAGTTGCAAATCAAAGGGCTGCTCCTCCAATTCCAACTTGCCCGATTCAATTTTAGAAAAGTCGAGAATGTCATTAATCACTGTCAGCAGGGTATCGCCACCGTTGCGAATCGTTTCCACAAAATCGGCCTGTTCTGGCGTCAGGGGCGTATCCAAAAGCAAACCCGTCATACCGATCACCGCATTCATCGGCGTGCGAATTTCATGACTCATCGTGGCGAGAAATTCACTTTTGGCACGGGTGGCGGCTAGGGCTGCATCGCGGGCTTGGGAAAGTTCTTGGGCCGCTTGTTGTCGTTCGATTTCACTGCCGATCCATTGTGCCATCAGATGCAGGATTTCCTGCTCGATCGATCGAAAAGGTTGCGTGCGATGCGAGAAACCATAAAACGCAAGTGTCCCGTAGAGGTGACCATGCACCCAGATGGGGGTACCCAGGTAAGACTGAATGTTGAGCTCGCGGTGGCAGGTGCGATGACGCCACTCGGAACCTGTGACCGAGAGAATGCTGATGGTTTTTTGGTGCTGTAAAACTTCTTGGCAGTAGGTTTCTGCTAACGGTAGTGTCACCTGTTTGCAGAAAGCGCCGCTGGAACACCAGGAATATAGCACTTCCACCTGATCATCGCTCACCTGGGACAGCATACCCATGTTCATGCCTAACTTCAGACAGCCCATTTTCAGCAGGTCACGGATCGCTTGCTCAAAGACTCGATCGGACTGGGAAATAATTTGATACAACTCCCGCATAGCGGCTTCGCTTTCTCGGAGTTCCTGTTCCGCCCGTTCCCGTTCCTTCAGTTCGGCCTGGGTTTGTTGATATAGCTGAGATTGTTGGAGAGCAATACCAATCTGAGTGGTTAACTGTTGCAGCAGGTCAATTTCGGGATCTTCCCAGTGGTGGGGCGCACGGCAATGGTGGGCAATCAGCAAACCCCACAGTTGATCGCCCTGCAAAATCGGCACACTGGCAATCGCCTGCACCTGCAACGCACTTAACCAGTCCACATAATCCGTTGAAAGGTTGGAATGATAAATATTGGAATGGGTCTCGGTAACTTGATCCTGGAAGATAATGGTTTGCTGCAATTGCAACGAATGATCAGCGGTGAAATGATCCTGGGGCAGTAACCAATTGGGGTCGCTCGATTCGACTAAAATGCCCCCCCCTAACTGTTCCGCAAAGCAGTAAAAGAGAACCCGATCGACATTGAGAAATTTGCGGACTTCAGCCGCAGCCGTTGTGAGAATTTTCTGGACATCAAAGGAGCGAGAAATTTCTAGGGTGATGCGGCGCATCACCCGTTCCTTATCAATCTGCTGGCATAGGTCAGCTTCTGCAAGTTTGCGTTGGGTGATATTGCTAACTGACCCCTCATAGTAAAGGATCTGGCCATCCTCTCCCCGCACCGCTCGCATATTCTCGGAGATCCAGAGGAAGTTGCCAAAGCGATCGCGAACTTGACACTCATGATCAATAATTGATCCGTTAGCAGTAACCTGATCAATTATTGTCTGACGATGGGTGGGATCAATATAAATTTCTGTGGCGATATTGCTGATGCTAGAAATAAAGTCTTCTGGTGAATCATACCCATATAGTTTAGCCAGAGCCGGATTAACACTAAGGTATTGCCCCTCGATCGTGGATTGATAAATGCCTTCCGATGCATTTTCAAAAATACTGCGATATTTTTCTTCTGCGCTGCGTAGTGCGGATTCTGCATCATAGCGGCGGCGTTCATTTCGGTAGGCAGCAATGATTCCACTACAGGTTGCTAAAAATGGTTTAAATTCTTCCAACAGTTCCGGCTGATACCCATTGGGGCGATTCGCCAGCCCAATCATCCCGACAAGGGCTCCTTCGTTGTAGAGGGGAATGCCTAAAAATGCATTGAGGGGGGGATGGCCTTTGGGTAAACCGCCGCGCCGTGGATCGGTACTAGGTTCGTTGGAAATTAGCGGTTTCCCCGTCACCAACACCGTCCCAAATAGAGTATTGAGGTTCCGGAACTCCATGCCTTTGGGTTCATACTCATCATAGAGTTGGCGGGTAGCCTCATCCCAGGCAATATTAGTAATGGAGTGGGTTTTTAAATAGGGGCAGCCCCGGATTTTCATATGGGCTTCTGGGAAGTAAGGCTCCTGGGTGGAACTGTAGAACACCTCGCCAATAAAACCGTAGGCACTATCAGTTAGGGTCAGTAAATTTTCCAGCAAACCGTTGAAGAGAGCCTTGGGCGCTTCTGCATTAATAAACTGCGACTGCGCCGCCATAATGGCCTGTAGTAAATCGTTCGGATCATGCCGTCGTGCCGCATCCTGTACATTTGCCACGGGAGAGATGGGAGGATGGGCGATGACATCCTGGGCAAAGAGGGAGTGGGGATGGGCGATCGGCAAGTCTTCCACAGGAACCTCGGGGCAATTTACTCCAAACTGAACAAATATTAGTCTCCAACCCAATAGCTATTGGAATCGATGGGTATTGAGATGGGATGCTACTAACCGATAGCTGCACCTTAGCTTAAGGATGCCCCTTCAATTTCAAAAGTCATGATTTTTACAGATAGATTCTTATACAACCTAGACAATAGAATGTTGGGAAAAACCAATTTTCTATTGTCCGGATTATGCAAAAAAAGTATGAACAATGTAATTTTGATTGTAAATTCCAAAGAATTTAACTAGAAAAATATCTACAACTCATCATCATTTGAAATCGATTTTGAAATAGACGTTGATCGTTCCGCAATCATATTGAGCCTCTGCAAAACGTTTGATGTGGACAAACGTTTATGAATGTGCTGAAGAGAAAGGACGTTGAATCTTTAGTGAGTTATATTAGACCTAAATCTATGACAAGTCAACTTCATCGAACAACGAATCAGTCGATGATTGCATAGTTAGATAATGGAGTTGATTCTAAGAATGATCAGCATTTATCAATCCAAGCACTATAAGTATTTTATTTTAGTTATCCACTATGATTAATTATTTCATCGATCTATAACGCAAATCCGGATAGACCCAAGGATCGGAGTTCATATTGGCTCTTTTGATGACATGATTTTCTGGCTATAATTCTTTCACTAATCTTGTCCTGCTGCCTTCATTAACTGTATCACCTTCATGAACCTATGACTTCCTGATACCGTTGACAGAGCTGGGTCGCGATCGCCTCCCAACTGTAATGTTTGCGGGCATAGCCTTGGGCTTGCAGTCCTCGATAGCGCAACTCCTGGTGATCCTTGAGCGCAACCTGGATTGTATTAAATACGCTATCCGCCGTACATTCACAAATCCAGCCAGATTCAGATTGTTCAATCTGTTGCCAGATGTGAACTTGATTGGAAATTATCACAGGCGTACCAACAGACATCGATTCAGCAACAGAAATACCAAAATTTTCGTAATAGGATGGTAATAGAAACAGATCTGCAATCTGTAATAGTTCAGTTTTTAGATTACCGGAAACAAAGCCTGTAATCGTTGTACGATCGTTTAATGGTGATGACTGAATACGCAGTCTGATTTGAGCTTCGTAACCTGAATCCTGGGGATTGCCGCCTGCCAGGACAAAGTGAAAGGGAGTGGTTTGGCTGAGCTTTTCTAAGGCCGGAATCAGCAAATCCAGCCCTTTTTTAGGATCAATCCGAGACATAAACAGTAGAATCGGTCGATCGCTCGGTAAATTCAGAGCAGCTTTGGTTTCAGCAACCGATCGAACAGCGGGAGGGAGTTGAACCCCCAATGGATAGATCCAATCCATACATTGAGTGCCAAATCGTTCTGAAACCTTGGCTTCCTGATCACTGGTAAAATGGAGCGCAGCCGCACCTGCCAAATTAGGGCGTTCTAATACATGAGCGTAGAGTTGTTTAATTCTCCGTTTTTTCTGTAAATCCGCTGGATCAAGGGTTCCCAGGGGGCGCAAGATATAGGGCAATCCCTTAGTTCGCACGATCGTAGCTGCTAGGGAAGTGACGGGGGAAAATAAGGCGTGAATGTGAACAACATCGTAGCGATCGACATTGCGCCACAGCCACATTAATAGGTCGATCGAAAACTTATAACGCCGAAACGGAGAACATCGGAAATAGATAATGTCGTACCCATCCTGTTCAACGGGAACCCCCAAAGGCACTGGGAGGGGTGCCTGTCCTGCATCTCCGTTGGCATCCGTGGTGAGAATCGTCACTTGCACGCCCGATCGGGCCAAAGCCGACGACAACCCCACTACCATTTGACTTGGGCCACCGTAGACCAACGAAACTGAGGGGATAATTTGCAGGATTTTCATGCGAGTTAAGGTTGGTTAATATCGCAGTTGGGACTGGGGGCAACGCACTTTCTCGTCGGAACGTGGTGCCCCGATCTGCATTTCTCCGTGGCAGCCCGTCGCCCGCTTCATTTTACGGGCTTGGTCTACCGTTTTCTTCAATCCCCCCTGTTCCAAGAGATCGAATAAAGCGGTTTTGAGCGCTTTATTTTGCGGTTGATCCAGCAAGGGGCCAGCCAAACTATCCACTGCGTCGTACCACAGTCCTGCGTCTGCGTAGATTGCCGATCGCTCTGGAATGGCTTCTACTTTAGCGAGGGCTTCTTCTAATTTTTTGGGACTCTCCACCCGTTGTAAGTTGGCTTTGATCAAACCAACATTTTCATAGGATTTCTTAGGATTGCAAACCACTTCCACTGACCACTGGTAGGTTTTGCCCGTTTGCAGTTCCGGTTGATCGCTCGGATAGGGCAACGGCATCAATCCAGGTTCACTAGATTCCACGCGCTGGATAAACAACGGTTTTTTGCCAACTTCCCCAAAGCGCATTTCGATCGGGCGCTTGCCTGTGAAATAGGCGTACAAGGTGGGGCGAGGATTCACGGTTTCTCCGGTATGCCCCACCGGAGCCAGCATGGAGAGAAACATCGACTCGCTGGTGTTCGCACACTTCACCCCAGGGCTGCTTCGTACCCCTGTACCATCTGTCCGAATCGGCGTGGGGCGATTGGGGGGATTATATTTAGCCCGTTGCGCCGCGATCGCGGGTTGGCTCCATTCCAGCAGAAGCGAATGCCGTGCCGTCCCAGCATTCACCAAACTCTGGAGAGCAATGAGTGCCGCTACGCTGGTTAAAAAGGTACTTGTGGAAAACCGGAAAGGCTGCAATCTAGGCATATTCAGGACTCCTAATAGACAGATTGAGAATGAGTCAGCAACGAAACTGGGTGACGAATAATTTAATTTGGACACGAAACACGGCGACTGCATCCCTGATTAGATATATTTCACATATGATTCACTCACACATATGATTCATTCACGATATGCTTATGCGACTGGCTGACTGGAGCACTGCCTGGAGTACTATTCCGGTGCGGTGGAAGGGACTAACACCGATTCGCTTGTCGCTAAAATTTGATAGACCTGTGTGGGTTGTTCCCGCCCTTTGAGTTGCACTGAACCGATCGATCGAGCTTCAAATTGAGATTGGACTAACTGGTATGTCGAATCACTGACCAGAACTCGGCACAGCCCACCCTCAATGCTTTTATCGAAACTTTCTAGCCGAGCCGCAATATTGACCGTATCGCCGATCGCCGTGTAATCCATGCGCTGATGTCCCCCGAGGCTGCCTGTGACCGCCGTGCCCGTAGAAATCCCAACCCTCATTTGGATCGTGGGCAAACCGTCCTTTGCCCATTTTTGGTTTAAACCCTCCAAGGCTAACCCCATTTTGACAGCGCAATCCACTGCATTGAGGGCATCTTGCCTTACCTCTTCAGGGGTTGTCCGGGCAATCGGTACTCCAAATACGGCCATAATGGCGTCTCCGATGAACTTATCGACGACGGCACCGTGATCCAAAACAATCTGAGTCATGGCTGCCATATAGTCGTTCAACCAATCCATTAAAATTTCGGGATCGGTGCGCTCCGAGATCGTACTGAAATCTTTGATATCCGTGAACAGTATTGTTACGGTCATCTTGCGACCTTTCAGCCGTCCGTTACCGAGGAGTTGATCGCGATCGCGCCAGATGGCTTCGGCAATCTGCGGGGTGACGTAGCGGCCAAAGATATTCATGACCAGCTTGCGATCGTTGCGCTCTAAACTGCCGACATAGCCCGTCAACGCGATCGCAGAGAGTCCCAAGGCCAGGGCCGGAGGCACCACGGGAATCCACCAGCCTGCTAGAAAGACTCCATAGGTGATCACAAACAAACTGCCCTCCGCCGCAGATAGGGCCAAAATGCCATAGCGTGGATTGCGGTAGATCCAGGCCAACAGTCCCCCGATCGTTGCCCAGAGCAAAATCCAGGCTGATTCCTTCGGGTCAGGGATTTGCCATTGCAGAGAAAAGCCCTTAGGAAATAATTGCAGTGGGGGATCAGCCCAAACCCGCAGATTCGATCGACCATCCAAAGCCGCACTAATGACTTGACTGGCGACATTGGCTTGAATTTCAACCCCGTGGGTTTTTTCTGGGGTGGTGATCGTATTGCCGCTGTAGGGAGTGTAGAAAAAATCCTTGAGGCTCTCCGCTGTCGGGCCAATCAAGACGATGCGATCGCGGAAAAGATTCCCAGCAATTTTGCCCTGCAAAACATCCTGCATCGGAATGGTCTGGAAGGTGCGAGAGGGACCTCGGTAGTTCAACAGAATCTGGTAGCCACCCGCATCCGCCCCCACATAGCTGCCATCATTCGGTTCAAAGATGGGAAACACAGCATTCCGCAGCCGCAGCGCCGGAGAGGTTTCACTTTCCGCCTCCGGTTGAATGCCTTGCTTGTCCAAATACATCAGCGCGAGACGCAGCCCTAAACTTTCCAAGGATTCACTGCCGTCGGGGGTTGTCCAGTAGAGCAGGGCGCGGCGCAGTTTGCCATCGCCATCGGTCACGATGTTATTAGAAGCCGTCTGGCCCTTTTGTTTGAGCAGATTAGCAGTATTGACTGCCGAAGCATCTTGGCTACCGAGGCGTTTTTCAATGCCAATTAAGTTGGGCAGCTTTGCTAAAACTTGGGTCAATCGTTTAGAACCCGGTTCGACGGGCACATCCCGGAAAAAGTCCAGCCCGATCGCGCGGGGTTGTTGCTTCTGGATGTTTTCGATCACCTGCGCCAGGGTGTTGTCGTCCATGGGCCAGCGCCCGATCGCCTGAATATCTGCCTCGTCCACGCCCACAATGACAATGCGATCGTCCGTCGGTTCCTGGGGCCGCAGCCGAAAATACTGATCCAGTGCCATCCATTCCAAGGGTTGCAGCCAGCCCAATGCCCGCAACAGCACGATCGCCCCTGTGACCGCTGGAATAATCATCCAAAGGCCACGCCACTGCCAAAGTTGTTTACCAAGGCGGTTCACCATAGGAAAAACCTGGGATCTTGTTCATGGGTTCCATTTATTAGATCCCACCCCTAAGGGTGCCCACCAGGAAACAAAATTGGGCAGTGAAAATTACGATCGCGGTTGAGTGGCCTGGGGAGTGGCTGGATTTTTCGCGACTTGCAGGGACTTAACCAGATCGGCCATGGCGGTTTCTAGCTGGAGTCCGGCATCCATCGCAACCCAGCCTTCATCGGTCAGTTGGCGCAGTTCAAAGTGCAGGTGTGGCCCGGTGGAGTTCCCCGTACTGCCCACCCGACCGATCGCAGCCCCCTGCTGGATCAGTTCCCCTGGTTTTACAAAAATTTCCGATAGGTGGGCGTAGAGGGTTTGTTGGGTGCCGTCGGTATGCTCGAGGGCGATCGTCAAGCCATAGCCTCCCAGAAAATCAGCTAGCAAGACTCGCCCCGCTAAAGCAGCTAACACAGGCGTTCCCATGGGTGCGCCGATGTCCGTTCCGGTGTGCATCCGTTGTTCGCCAGTAATGGGGTGGATGCGCCAGCCGAAGAGAGAGGTAATCGGCGCGGGGATTGCCAGGGGAAACATTAATTTCAGGTTGCCATTGCCCATGCGACCAAAGGGACGGATCAGCTTTTTGCTGAAGTAACTGGGGGCGCTGGCGATCGCGTTGGGATTGACGGTTGCCGGAGTCCAACTGGGGCCACTGGCAGAAAAATTGAGCGACCCGACGCGCACAGGGGCTGCACTGGGGCTGGAACCGACTGCAATCGCTGACCCTGAAGGTGCGGGCTTACCATCGGCTGCGGGCACTTCTCGCTGGGTCGCTCCGAGGCTGTAATCGGTGCGATCGATAAAGACATCCGCTGATTCGACTTGCTGAGGCGGTTCGACTTGACCGGCGCTGTAATCAGGTTCATGGGTCTGGGAGGGCGCATCGATCGGTGCAACGGGCACCGCTTCGGGGGATCCCGCACCGCCCAGGCTGTCTCCCGCAGGTTCAGTCACCGCTGGAGCCGGACTGGCAAATTCTCCAGCGCTCTCTTGGGCAGCGGTTTGGGCAAGGGCGATCGGTGCAAAAGCCACCAAACTCAGCAGGCCGCTTAAGCTCAGCCAGATCGATCGACGATATCGTACTTTTCCAGAACGAAGAAATTGGTGTAACTGAATCTGAGGCTTGGAAGTCATGGTTAGAAAGGGATAGGCAATGAGAGTAGGAAATGGGCAGGGGGCAAATATTAATCCCCAGTGAGTCAAGAACCGTGCATTATTCCCGAGCAATATTGCTGATAGCGCGTCGGAGTTGGGCCAGCGATCGGTTATAGCCAATGATGGCGCTGAGGCGGTTGCCCTGGGCGCGGGTTAGATCGGTTTGGGCGTTAATCACATCGGTTTGGGTACCCACCCCTTCCCGGAAACGGATCCTGGCAAGATACAGCGCCCGTTCCGCTTGGGTAACGGCTAGGGTTGTAGTCTCAATGCTGGCGGCGTTGGCTTGCAGATTTGCGTAGGCTTGTTCCACTTCAAAGCGAACCACATTGCGAGTTTGGGCAAAGCGAGTTTCGGCAATCTGCTTGTTAATTTCCTGCTGCTTGGCTTGGGCACGGGCACTGCCGCCGTCGAATAACGACCAACGCGCCACAGCAGACAGGCTATAACCGTCGGAGAAACCGGGCACCGGCTGCTCAAAAATTTTCAGAAGATTATAGTCGGCTTGCACACTGAGGGTGGGGCCAAGGGTAGCCAGAGCCGCTTTACGCTGGGCTTCGCTGAGTTCTCGTTGTACCAGTTGGGTTTCCAGTTCCGCCCGGTTTTTATAGGCAGCAATAATGCTTTCTTCGAGGGAAAGTTTCCATTCGCCTGCTTTCTCCACGGGGTCAGCCGCAAGGATTTCCGCAAACTCTGGCAGGCTGAGTAACTGCGCCAGTTGGCGACGGCGAATCGTCCAGTTGGCCTGGGAGTTGGTTAATTGCTGTTGGTTATTGGCCAGTTGCACCTGCGATCGCAGCACATCAAAGCTCGTGCCCAAACCTGCCCGCAGTAACTTTTGGCTATCGCTCAAACTTTGTTGGGCATTTTCCACCGCCGCTTGGTTAATCCGCACCTGTTCTTCGGCGTCCTGTAGGTCGTAATAGGCACTGGCTACATCAAACTGAATTTTTTCCTGGGATTGCTCTAGCGCCAGTTCAGCGGTGCGCACCTGTTTTTCTGCCGCGCGGATTTGGGCTGGCCGACGACCGGAGGTGTAGATATCGTAGTTGAGTTGGATTTGGGTGTTGAGGCTGGTAACCGGTTGGTCGTCCCCTGGGTCTGGGGCTTGCTGAAATACCCTTTGGGCAGGGCTCAGGCGATCGAAGGCAATGCGTTGGGAACGCAAAGAAATTTCAGAACTGGCATTCTCCGATCGGGTGAAGGTCCCTTGCAGTTCCAGGGTGGGAAAGAGGCTAGCTTGAGCCTGACGCAGGGCTGCCTTGCTGCGCTCCAGTTCCAACTTGCTGACTTGAATGTCTCGATTATTGCGTTCCGCTAATTCCAGCGCTTGGTTCAGCGTAATGGGTTGCGCTCCGGCTAACTTAACCTCTTCTGTTTTAGTCGGAAACAGCAACGGGTTTGCATGGGGATTCAGCAACTCTGGCGCAGGAGCCTTCCGCTGTTCTTCAGTGAGCAAGGATTTCCGTTCTTGAAGTGTGCCCGGTATGGCGGGTTGAACGGATGGCGTTGATAGGTTGGGTTGCGTCTGAGTGGGTTGATTCTGGCTGGGCGGTAAGGGGGTACTGGAATTGGGAGCAGACGACTTGGACGGGGTGGCCGGGACGATATTGGAATTGCTGGGGGAGTTGTTAGGGGAAGTAGTCGGTTGGGTTTGCTGGAGAGAACTGGGCAGCGACATAATTTGGGGAGAAAATTCCTCCGGGGCATTCGCTGCTGCTAGCAGCTTCCCTAAATTAGGGGACTGGATCTCAGAGGATGGCTGGCTCAAAGGCTTTTGCGGATTGACCGACTGGGCAGAACTAGAACCTGCATGACCTACGGTGATTAATGCACCGACCCCTGCAAGAAAGAAAAGATGCGATGTCTTCATACGAACCTGGTTAAACCCAAAGCGTCAACAGCAAATAGCGGATAGATTGCAGCAAACACAACCTTAAGCAGGATAGCGCTTGGAATGGAGGATCGGCAAAAATCTTCGCAGGATTTGGGCAGTTAGGGCTTGGAAAAGGCCCGATTGCCCAGCATCTTGTCTCAATCGCCAATATTTCTCCCTCGATCGCTCTAGCTCAGTTGCGAGTATTACTGTCTCTATCGGACGGTAAATCGCCTATGTAAATTGCTCATGTAGATTGCTTACGTCAGTTGCCAATGGCTCTTTTCCAACGATGATTCATGTTTTAAAAAGAGCATGGGTTCCTGCAATGGACCAAAGTTCGATTCCTATCCTATCTCACGTGCTTCAGCGATCGGGGCCAGACTAATAAAATAGCGCGCTCAAGCACTGGCCCCCAGAACGGAGGCCCAAAAATTTGGAGCGCGAGAAAAGATGAACTGGCCCCATGGGTTGCATTTTCTAGGATGCATAGTCCCATGCTGAGCCAGTTCCACTAGGCTATCTATTATCTCCTTTGAGTCAGTGGGAGGGGAGATCGGGCCGAAGGTTCTAAAGTGGTGAATCCTGACGATTTCCCCCCAATCAGTCCTTACGACTCGATCAGGGCTATCCCTCGGCGGTACAGTTCCCGCGCATAGTCCGTCCAAGCCCCTTGGCCCCAATAGCGGAAGCAACTGGTTTCCGTCAGCAATACATAGAGTAGTGCGGCCTGGTAAGTGGGATTTTGGGTGAAGCTAGGATTTTCTGCCACCTGCCGATCGAACTTGGCGTGGAATTGGGCACTGAGCTGGTTCATCGGCTCTAGGACATTGTCATAGCCCCGCACCCAACTCAAATCGTTTGTCCAAGAAGCACCATCCATGCTGAAGCGGTGATCCTCCTGCTTCAGAGCCGCGATCGCCTGTTCCACTTTTTCAGGGGTTGCCGTAGCCGGATCCACCCGTTGCCAGATTTTATGCTGCTGGACAGCCTGCACCTTGGGATAGTCGTCGGGGCTGACGCCTGCCGCTTCAATCAGTTCCAAATACTCAGTTCCGTTAAACCCGACGGTGCGGTTACCCGCCTCATGAATGTTGTGCCAAACGGGTTGAAAGTCGCGGGGGAACTCATTCATCATGACGCCGCCGTTTTCACCATCGGCAATCTGTGAGACCAGGGACGGCACTTCGATCGCGCCAATCCGCTGCCTTCCCCGTCCTTTGGCTTCGTGGTAGGGCTGCATTTGGGCAACTAGCTTAGTGTCCGAACCCTGGGTTTTGATCAGTGCGGTGATGCTGACGGTTTCTCCATGGGAGTTGCGGGCTACCAATTGGTTTGGAATGTACTTTTGATCCTGGGGAACACCGGAGCCGTCTAGATTTTCGATCGAATGCTCCTGTACCAAGAGCCATTTATAGCCACAGTCTTTTAGGGCCTTGATGTACTCATATAAGGTATCGGGGTGGTTGGGCAGGTGCATTTCGGGCGGCGAGAAACCTTTCACCCGCTTCAGTGCATCGAAGCCAAACATTGCAGCAAAGTGGTGCTGCCAAGCTCGGATGTGCAGTTTGATATCGGGAATGGGGGTAGACGGCACAACCGCATGGCTCCACATCGTACCCAGCCACTCGACATGGGGCCAATATTTCGCATTGCAGGTAATCGTCTTCAGTTTGTCGAGGATGTCATCTCGCCCCATCTGGCGCAGTCCCCAGAGCAAGTTGCCGGAATAGTCCAGCATGATGCGAGGGTTACAGCCGCTCTCAACCAGTTCAGGAATAAAATCGCCCATGCGGGAATAGCACCAAGCAAAGACACTGGCGTTGTGGTTATCGCCTTCGCCTTGGTGCTCAAACATGTGTTGCAAATTGCAAATCAGTTCCCCATGCGCGCCAGCGGGAATTGTCGGCTGATGCATGTGGAGGGCGCAGGCAAAGCCGGAATGAATCTCGTCTAAACGCAAATTGGAAACGGGGAGGAAGACGGGATCGGAATGGTTAGTAACGGCACTGATTTCCGATTCGAGACCGCAAATGTTGGGCAGTCCGGCCCGAATTTCCTCTAGTGGAGAGGTGGCAACAGCAGTCATGGAAGCTCCTTTTAGTGGGTGCTTGTGTAGCCTGTGCGATCGTAGAAGATCCCGATTTCAACGAGATTAAATTAGCCTATGGGATTTTGCCAGAACCATCAGAATTCCGACAGTAAAACCCATCACCCAAGCGACAGGATGGGCACAGGCCAATCATTTCCAGCGTAGCGGTGATTACTGAATTTTCGGATTACCCTACAAAAATCAATGTTTCGTATCAGAGATACTTATCTAATCTCTTTCCTTAATTTCGTTTGCCACACTACTAAATGTAATGAGGTATTCTGTTTCAATAGGTTCGTAAAAATTGACATTTATTAAATAAAAGAGGTGTGTTGGATGTATATCGTGCAGATTGCCTCTGAGTGCGCTCCGGTAATCAAGGCTGGTGGCTTGGGTGATGTGATTTACGGCCTCAGTCGCGAGTTGGAAAGCCGGGGTCACTGTGTGGAACTGATTCTGCCGATGTACGACTGCATGCGGTATGACCATATTTGGGGCCTCCACGAAGCCTATCGAGAGCTATGGGTGCCTTGGGATAATGGTAAAATCCACTGCTCAGTTTTTTGCGGTTGGGTGCATGGTTGCCTCTGTTTCTTTATTCGCCCCCACTCCTACCAAGATTTCTTCGATCGGGGAATCTACTACGGTGCCTCAGATGACAACCTGCGGTTTGCGTTCTTCAGCAAAGCGGCACTGGAGTTTCTGCTGGTATCGAATAAGCGACCTGATATTATTCACTGTCACGATTGGCAGACAGGATTAATCCCTGTAATGCTGTACGAAATGTATGCATACCACGGGATGGATAGACAACGGATTTGCTACACCATTCACAACTTTAAACATCAAGGAATTACAGGTGCAGAGATTTTGTCGGCGACTGGATTGAACCGACATGATTATTATTTCCAATACGATAAGCTTCGAGATAACTTCAATCCCTTTGCAATTAATTGCATGAAGGGTGGAATTGTTTATTCTAATTACGTGAATACGGTTTCGCCTCACCACGCTTGGGAAGCTAGATTTTCGGGGATTAGTTATGGCTTAGGTCATACGTTGGAAATGCACCAGGATAAGTTTAGTGGAATTCTGAATGGAATTGACTACGATGTCTGGAATCCAGAAAGCGATCGCTACATTCCCTATCACTACTCCTCTACAACTTTTGCTGAGAAACAGAAAAATAAACAAGCTCTGCGAGAGCGCTTAATGCTGGACAATGATCATGACAAACCGATCGTGGCTTACATTGGTCGCTTGGATGATCAGAAGGGTGTGCATTTAGTTCACCATGCGATCTATTACACGCTGCATCGTGGCGGACAGTTTGTCCTGCTGGGTTCGGCAACAGAACCAGGAATTAACGCCTACTTCCAGCATGAGAAATATTATTTGAATGACAACTCCGATTGTCATTTAGAGCTTGGGTTTAACGAGGAATTGTCTCACCTGATCTATGCGGGTGCCGATATGATTGTGGTGCCTAGTAACTATGAACCCTGTGGCTTAACCCAGGTGATCGGTTTGAAGTATGGTGTGGTACCGATCGTTCGAGGGGTGGGCGGTTTGGTGAATACGGTCTTTGATTGGGATTACGACCAAGAACATCCCCCAGAAAAGCGTAATGGATTTGTTTTCTATCAAACCGATCCTCAGGCATTGGAGTCGGCAATGGGACGTTCCTTTGATCTGTGGTACAACAATCCTGAGTTATTCCGTAAATTAGCCCTTCAAGGGATGGAATACGATAACTCCTGGAATCTTCCTGGCGAACAGTACCTCAGCGTGTACGAGCACATTCGCGCTTAATTCATACAATTAGGAGCCTACAAATTGTAGAACAGGAATTATAAGCAAGGGGACGATCGACGATCGTCCCCTTGCTTTTCATAAATTGGCAATCTTTGGCAGTCTATGGATTTGAAGGCATCCATGACCCACTTATCCCTCTTATCCCTGAAATTACCAACAGTTCCTAGAATTGACTTGGTAGTGATTCTCCAATCTAGCAGCCAATGCTTTGAAGCACTCTAGTTAGATTTCCTAGCTTTCTTACCACTCAAGAAATAGGTTAATGAAGCAATTACCAACGCAACACTTGCACCAAAGGGCAAAATCGTCGCTTCGCCATCCCATCGAACAGCTTGTCCCAAAAACAACACGCTGAGTACAACTACAACAACACTTGTTAATTTACCTTTGAGATCATCAATGTCGTGGATTTCCAACCACTCTGGAACCTTAACCCGATCGTCGATAAATAGCTCATACAATCCTAATGCTGTAATGTAAAATACAGTGGAGAGCCAAAAGAGATCCATAATTTCAATACAAGATAAAACCAGCGTTTTTGCTCCCTTGCTGGAAACAGCACCTTCTGTAAATATCTGAAGAACCGTAGTTACGGTTTGTAGCGCCCCATAGATCATGACCGTTACAGAAGCGATAAACGAAAAGAAGACAGCAATCATAATCAATTGCCGACTGCTAGCTAACACACGATGAAACATAAGCAATAAGAGTACAAATACTCGGTTAAAGGACTTAATAAAACTCGTTATCCTGAAAGGACTGGCATTTGCAGGATGAGATTAACGACTTTCAGTACAGGACATTCTCAAACTGTAAAGAGTCTACCGTATTTCAGATCGAGACCTATCTACCTCTGTACAGGAGAAGTTTGCTTGCCAATTCTGCATAGAGACTCTCTGGAACTGAAACGATCGTGTTTCCTCGCAATCAAGGCCCTATCTGTTGCACAGGATACTGTTCCAATACCAGTTTCAAATACTCTCCTGTGTAAGATCCAGATACCTGGGCCACTTCATCTGGCGTTCCCACGGCAACCAGTTCCCCGCCCCGATCGCCCCCTTCCGGCCCCAAATCAATGATCCAATCGGAACACCGAATCACATCTAGATTGTGCTCAATCATCAGCACTGAATTACCTTTGTCCACCAAACGCTGCACTACATCGAGTAGCTTGTGCACATCGTAAAACGATAATCCCGTCGTCGGTTCATCAATCAGGTACAACGTCTTACCCGTGGCCCGCCGGGACAATTCCGACGCCAGCTTCACCCGCTGCGCCTCCCCCCCGGATAGCGTCGGAGCCGTCTGCCCAATTTTCATGTAGCCCAGCCCCACATCGTACAGCGTTTGTAGCCGTGTTGCGGCCTGGGGAATATTTTGGAAAAAGGCCAACGCTTCCTCCACTGTCATATCCAAAACATCGGAAATTGACTTGTCTTTAAACTTGACTTGCAGCGTTTCCCGGTTGTAGCGCTTGCCTTTACAGACCTCACACTGCACATACACATCCGGCAGAAAGTTCATCTCAATCACATTGACGCCCTGCCCCGAGCAGGCTTCGCAGCGTCCGCCCTTGACGTTAAACGAGAACTGCCCTGGCTTATACCCGCGTGCTTTGGCCTCGATCGTTCCGGAAAAGACATCGCGAATCACGTCAAAGACCCCCGTGTAGGTGGCAGGATTCGATCGCGGGGTGCGGCCAATGGGTGACTGATCAATCACGATCGCCTTATCTAGGGTATCCAGTCCCAAAATCTTTTCAACGGCCTTGGGAAACGGCACCTTATGGCCAAAGTGGTGCTGAATCGCAGGATGGAGCAATTCATTGACCAGCGTAGACTTGCCCGACCCGGAAACCCCCGTAATACAAACCAATTTGCCCAGGGGAATTTCCACATTGATATTGCGCAAATTATTGCGAGTCGCACCCTGAATCACCAGCGATCGGCCATTGCCTTCCCGCCGTTCCGCTGGCGTCGCAATCACCCTCCGTCCTGACAAATAGGCCCCCGTCAGCGAGTCTTCCGCCTGTAATAAATCCTCCACATTCCCCTTAGAGACAATGTGCCCCCCATGCACCCCCGCCCCAGGACCAATATCAACTACGTAATCCGCAGCGCGAATAGTTTCTTCATCATGTTCGACAACGATTAAGGTATTACCTAAATCCCGCAATTTTGTCAGGGTGTTCAACAGTCGCGTATTATCCCGTTGATGCAAACCAATACTCGGTTCATCCAAAACGTACAACACACCCGTCAATCCCGATCCGATCTGCGTTGCCAACCGAATCCGTTGGGCTTCCCCGCCGGAAAGGGTCATGGCAGGCCGATCGAGGGTGAGATAGTCCAATCCCACATCCAACAAAAATTGCAACCTTGCTCGAATTTCCCGCAGCACCAGATCCGCAATCTTGGCCTGTTTTTCCGTCAGTTGCATATCATTGACCCGGCGCAGGCACTCCCGAATGGACACCCCCGTTAAGTCGTGAATGTGATACTGCCCAATTCGCACCGCCAACGCTTCCGGCTTCAGGCGATAGCCCTGACAGTCTTCGCAGGTTTGATCGATGAGGTATTGCTCTAACTTTTGCTTGTAAACATCGGAAGTCGTTTCCTGGTATTGCCGCTCCAGCATGGGCAGTGCACCCTCATAGCGGCGATGGTAGCCCTTGGCTTCCCGATAGCGGGATTCCGTTTGTATCCAGATCGGCTCCGGAGAACCGTGGAGCAAAATTTCTTGCTGGTCTTCCGTCAGCTTTTCCCAGGGCGTTTGAATATCAAATTCGTAGGCTTCTGCCACACTGCACAGTAGCGATAGATAGTAGGTGTTATCCTTGTCCGACCAAGGCGCGATCGCGGCATAGACGGGCAATTTGGGATTGGGAATGATTAAATCGGGGGAAAACTTGCGTAAACTTCCCAACCCATGGCAATTGGGGCAGGCTCCATAGGGGGAGTTGAAGGAGAATAACCGAGGCGATAACTCCTCCATGACTGCGCCATGTTCCGGGCAGGCAAAGTTTTCCGAAAAGACAAGATCGGCGATCGGTTCCGCCACCGTGCCATAGCTTCCCCCAGCTTCAGCAGCCTTGAGATCGCTCGATTTCTGGGTAGTGGGCAGTTCTACAACGTTGTTTTCCTTCTGTTTTTCATCTTGCAGAATGTTGATGACTGCGATTCCGCCGGAATGTTTTAAGCAAGTGCCCAGGGAATCCACTAAACGCTCTTCAATTCCCGCTTTCTTAATTAATCGATCGACGACAATTTCGATGTCGTGAAATTTATTTTTTTCCAGTTCGATCGAATCGCTCAGTTCCCGCACTTCGCCATCAATCCGTACTCGCGCAAAGCCTTCCGAGGCCAAGCTAGAAATTAATTTTTTATGCGTCCCTTTTTTTCCCCGCACCACTGGTGCGAGAATTTGAAACTTGGTTCGGTCTGGTAAATCCATCACCCGATCGCACATTTGGTCGATCGCTTGGGGCGCAATGGAGCGATCACACTCGGGGCAATGGGGCGCACCAGCTCGGCCAAACAGCAAGCGGAGGTAGTCATAAATTTCCGTCACTGTTCCGACAGTGGAACGCGGGTTATGGGACGTAGACTTTTGGTCAATGGAAATGGCTGGACTCAGTCCCTCGATCGCGTCCACATCCGGTTTATCCACCTGCCCCAAAAATTGCCGCGCGTAGGCACTCAGAGACTCCACATAGCGCCGTTGCCCCTCTGCAAAAATCGTGTCAAAGGCCAGCGAAGACTTCCCCGATCCAGACACGCCTGTAAAGACAATTAACTGCTCGCGGGGCAATTCTAGATCAATATTTTTCAAGTTATGCTGTCGTGCCCCTCGGATGCGAATCGTATTGGATGGGTTGCTGCGAGATCCGACACTGGGCAACCGATCGCTCAGGACACTTGATGTATCAGGCTTAGAGGACTTACCGGAACGCTGCGCCATCGTGACACTGGGGGAAAAGGGCTTATTGATTCTATCGTCCCAAGATAGTGCATGGGTACCGCAATCTAGAAATTTCCTCCCCCCTTGACCTTAACGCCTCGATCGATAGCAATCTAAATGGGCTTGGAGCTGCTGCTTGCGCTGGGCATATCCCGGCTGTTGGGCGTTGGGATACTGGTCAATTAAGGTTTGGGCGGCGGCGATCTGCTCCGTTTGTGAATAGAGTTGCACAATGGCCTCTAAATCATCCGACGATCGCTCCGATTCTGGTAATTGTGTCCACACCTTGGCCGATCGATCGAGGGTCATGACAGCCTCTTGAACTTGTCCCCGACCCAGGTAAGCTCGGACAAGGCGGGGGGCCGTAAACAAAAAGCTCCGAGGTGGATGATATTGCGCAACGAGGTCAATGGCGGATTGAGCAATCGCAAGATCGCCAACAGCCAGGGCTGTAATGATCAAATTATCAATATTCGTCTCTTTCAACGCCACTGTCGGAATGGCTTGAAACGTCTTCCAAGCGGGCAAAAGTTGCCTTTGGTCGAGAAATTGCTGAACGATCGCGCCCAGAACCACCTGGGGATTGGGAGCCGCCTTCGCCCACTGCACGGCCAATTTCCGGGAAGCTTCGGCGGCGTCCTGTTGCGCCATTTGAACCTGGGCTATGGAGATCGCAGCGTAGGCTTGGGCACGGGTATCAAGTTCTTTAATACCAGCGGCGATCGCTGTCGTTTTCGTCAGAATGGTTTGGGCTGGGGTCGTTTGGCCTTGGCGATGGAGCGTGGCTGCCACTTGAGCCAATGTGGCGATCGCAGGAGAATAGGCCGGATATTTGCGAGGAATGCGTTCAGCAATGGCAACGGCTTTATCGGGTTTAGCCGTTTCTGCATAGGCGATCGCCAACTGCTGCAAAAGATCAATCCGGGCCTCGGGATCGGATTTCAGTAATCGTTGAATCAAGGGTTCAATGGCATCCAAGAGATCTAATTTCTGGGCAAGGGGAACTAAGCGAAATCCCTTAGCATCGATGCGGTTGAGCGGAATGAGACGAGCCATTGCTACCTTCACTTCTGGCAGGTAACCCTTCTCTGCCATTTGCCATAACAAATAAGTTGTATCCCGATTTTTGAGTTGTATAGCGACTTGAATCCATTGTTCTATCGCCTGGGAGGCTATTTTAGGTTGATTTCGTTTACGATATTCGCCAGCAACCGTTAGTAAATGATCAAATTTTCGATCGGGCTGATCTTTTTGTAATGCGTTCAGAATTCGATCGGGACTACCGCCTGCCTTGAAATAATTTTGTAGGAACGGTGTTTCTTGATCTAATAGTTCATTCTGAATCGATTTCCAGGATTTATTAAATAACTGATCAGCAATTTGGGGCTGTTTCGCTTTTTCATAGGTCGCAATGACATCACCATATCTATGATCGTCAAAGTGAATATACCCTTTCAGGATGGCATCCAGATAGGGCTTCGCTTTTTCTAAGCGGTTAAGTTTCACATAGCCAATGACTAGTTCAGGCTGTAACGTTTCTGGCTTTTGAGTTTTGGCAAAGCGATCGAAGAGGGCTAAGGCTTTCGTCTGATTCCCAGCAGATTGGTAAGCTTGGGCTAAGCGCAGGATCAGCTCTGGATGAGTGGCAGTGATCGTTGCTTCAAGTTGGGGGAGTCTAGGGGCGATCGTTGTACTTTGGCCTAGGTCAGTGGCGGCCTTGAGTAATACGGTAAAGCGACGTTGATTCGCCGCAACTTTCAGCTCAGCTTGTAACGCTTGGTCTAACAAGGCACCCGCTCGATTGCCTTGGCCAAGGCGTTGATAGTATTTGGCTAAGTTGGCAAACAAAACATCTCGATTCGGCTCGTTGGTCAGAACGGCGATTTTAGGTACAAGCCGATCGGAAGTTGCGATCAATTGACTTCTTTGTAAAGCAGATAGCTCGGGCAGGATTTGTTCTACTTCCGCAATCGTTGGGGATTCAGGCGGACGAGCCGTAGGGTTGCTCACTAGCAATTGAAAGAGACGGGTACTGATACCTTCATCAAAATTTGCAGGTGCATTGGCGATCGCGTTCAGTTCATCCTGTAATTGAGCAATCCGATCGATTACCGTGGACTGAGCTAAGGGCTGGGCCGGATACCATTGCCAGTTGGCTCGATCGATCGCAATCACATTCTGGCAAGTGAGGGTCTGGGCTTGGGTCGAACGGAGAGGAGCCACGATCGGAGCCAGAAAAACCAGGCTAAGTAGGACGCGGAACAGGCTCATGGGCGATTTCTATCCAGATCAGGTCTGTGGAACAAATACCCTAACTACTTGTTGCATTTCGGAAATCACCGCCAACACCAAAAGCCCCCATCGAGTAACTCGATGGGGGCTTTCGATTTATCAATCAACTAATCTCAAGCTAAAACCGCAGAGGGCATTAACCATTGATAGCAGGTGCTTGCAGTGCTACAGGTGCAGACTCGCCAGATGCCAAGTCCAGAGGGAAGTTGTGAGCATTACGCTCGTGCATCACTTCCATCCCCAGGTTAGCCCGGTTGATCACATCCGCCCAAGTACCCACCACACGACCTTGAGAGTCAATGATGGATTGGTTGAAGTTGAAACCGTTCAGGTTGAAGGCCATCGTGCTCACGCCCAGAGCGGTGAACCAGATACCCACCACCGGCCATGCACCCAAGAAGAAGTGCAAGGAACGGCTGTTGTTGAACGATGCATATTGGAAAATCAGACGACCGAAG
This sequence comes from Alkalinema pantanalense CENA528, assembly GCF_050753345.1. Lineage (NCBI taxonomy): Bacteria > Bacillati > Cyanobacteriota > Cyanophyceae > Leptolyngbyales > Leptolyngbyaceae > Alkalinema > Alkalinema pantanalense. Next base: position 76,539 of record NZ_JBLZFX010000001.1, read on the forward strand.
TAACCGTGAGCTGCCACGATGTTGTAGGTCTCTTCTTCTTGTCCAAACTTGTAACCGTAGTTCTGAGACTCAACTTCAGTGGTTTCACGAACCAAGGAAGAGGTCACCAGAGAACCGTGCATGGCGGAGAACAAGCTACCACCGAAGACGCCAGCCACACCGAGCATGTGGAAGGGGTGCATCAGGATGTTGTGCTCTGCTTGGAAGACCAACATGAAGTTGAAGGTCCCGGAGATACCCAGGGGCATCCCGTCGGAGAAGGAACCTTGACCGATGGGGTAGATCAAGAAGACTGCGGTTGCTGCTGCCACAGGTGCAGAGTAAGCCACGCAGATCCAGGGACGCATACCCAAGCGGTAGGACAGTTCCCACTCACGACCCATGTAGCAGAAAACGCCAATCAGGAAGTGGAAGATCACCAACTGGTAGGGGCCACCGTTGTACAGCCACTCATCGAGAGAAGCTGCATCCCAAATGGGATAGAAGTGGGTACCAATTGCGTTGGAAGAAGGGATAACCGCACCAGAGATGATGTTGTTACCGTAAAGCAGGGAGCCTGCAACGGGCTCACGGATGCCATCGATGTCCACGGGGGGAGCTGCGATGAATGCAATTACGTAGCAGATGGTTGCAGTCAGCAAGGTGGGGATCATCAGGACGCCGAACCAACCGATGTAAATCCGGTTGTTGGTGCTGGTTACCCAGTTGCAGAACTGTTCCCACAGGTTCGCACTCTCGCGGCGCTGTAGTACTGTTGTCATGGTTCTGTAATGATTGCGGAAATCAGGTATGTATATGTGGTGTTAACCACACTTCATATAGTAGCGGATAAATTAAGGAATGTAAAGAGTGTTAAGAAATTTTTCTAATTTTGTTACAGCCATCCTCAAATCTACCGACAGCAAGCATTTCAGCTTCAGACCAAGAACTATTAATGCAGGGATGTGATTGTACCTACTGCGAACGATCGAAATTCTTCTTAACAAATTACAAGCATGGATCAATCCAACAAACCGCTCTTTACGAGGTCTTCTATGGGTTTCAGGCGAAACTGTGGCAAGTAACACAGGTTTATCAAGATTGCGTTTTGTAAAGTTGTTACATTTCGCGAAACATTTACCCTTCGTAAACTTTCCCGTGGGGCATCGTCGCGCCTTGCAACAAAGCTCCGGTTAACTTCACCATCACCCGATCGTCAAAGCCCACCTTCGCCCCCTCCAAATTCGCACCCCGTAAATCGGATCCACTCAGATCAGCTCCGATTAAGTTGGTACCTCGCAGATCAGCATTTCTCAGGTTGGCTTCCAAGAGATTGGCGCGAAACAGATTGGCATTTTGCAGATTAGCGCCTTCTAGATTGACTCGATGTAAAAACGCATCACTGAGATTGGCTTGACTCAAATTGGCGCGGGCTAAATTACGGTTCGACAAATCCTTTTCCCGTAAATCCCGTCCCCGCAAGTCCACACCTGACAAATCAGGGCCATGGGTTTTGTGGGGAGCTTGGGAACTGCGATATTCTCGAGGCGACCCATAGGCTTTAGCCGCATTGCCCGGTGGCGTGTAGGCTTGAGGCGGCTTAGGTGGAGGATCGACCGGCTTTGCACTAGCATACTTGGCTTCAGGTTGACGTGGATCCGATGTGGGTCGCGGATGGGGCTGCGCAGTACCTGATTGCGCTTGACCCGATCGATGGTATTCAGCGCGGTATCGTGACTGCGCGTAATAGTCCTGTGCCCTTGCTGTACTGCTATTTGCGTCCTTCCCAGTCTGCTGGCCCTGACTTGTACTATGACCATTTGCGCTATGACCATTTGTGCTATGACCATTTGCACTATGGCCATAGCCATGACCGTTGGCACCATAGCCATGACCAGTAGAGTGGTAACCATTGGACTGATTACCTGCACCATGATTGCCCGAAGCGTGGCTGTGGGATTGCCCCTGACTTGACTTGCCACCCTGGTAGTAATAGTAGGACTGGTAGGCGGTATAGGATTGAGGGTTCCGGTTAGCTTGGCTATCAGAACGATGGGTCTGATGGGAAGACGCTCCAGAATGGTGGGTACTCGTTGAAGACGTTCCCGCTCGGGACTTTTTAGCTTGTTCCCGCAAGAGATCGCGGGCGTGGTTCAATTCTTTGATTTTTTCTTCTGCAATTTGTAGAAGACGCTGATTATCCTTAGGAAGCCGATCGGGGTGCCAAACCAGAGCCAAATCTTTGTAAGCTCGATTAATTTCTGCCAGGGTCGCGCTCGGCTTGATGCCCAAAAGTTGATAGCAGTGTTCTAGGTCACTCATCCACTTCACCACTACTGCCAATGATCATTCCAAAAACGCGCTCATGACCTCCCTGCTTGGTGTTGAAGTAGAGGTTGAACTTTCCTCAGTTTAAACGGAACTCTGGTGAAATGGCTGATAGCTACAGAGTTAATTAACCCCATCCCCTAGTCAATTCAGGCGATCGGCAGCATAGACTACAAAACAGTCGAGACAGGCTATGGCTTGGACAGACACCTCACCCAACCCCTGCCTTAAGCTGCAGCTTCCAACCAGTCATAGATGCGGTCTAACTGCTCCAGGGTAATTAAACCGTATTGCCACAGAATCATTGGCAGTGGGTCATAATCCCCCTTCCGTTGCTTCAGGGCAAAATCAATGGAAGAGGCAGAAACCAATAAGTCTTCTTTTAAAAATCGAATTAAATCGGGATAGGTTGATGGAGACATCGTTGGAGATCACCCCCGTAGTGTTGTCAGAAATGAATGTGATAAATTCCAAACGCCTAAGCTGGGAAGGCTCAGACTCTAACAAGAGCTATTGTTGACAAAATAAACCAGAAAAACACAGATAACCCAGGACTGTGCAGATGACCCAGAAGCGCTCTGTATCTGGCTAACCGTCTTCCTGACTTTGCATGAACTTGACGTAGTTCAGTCAAACTCACGAAATTAGGATCATTTACCGGACTTTTTGCAAAAAATCTCTTACAAAAACGTTAAATTCTCAGGATTGCCGTCAATAGTAGCACATATGTTCTACTTTGACCGATTTAAACAATCTTCAAATAGAAGTGATGGTTAAGGAACTGACAAACAACTGAGTGTGATGAAGATCAGGCAAGGTTCTCAGAGCTTTAGGTTGCAGAGAACCCGAGACTCAATAGGAAAACACACAACCGTTAAATTGATTACAATTTAGCCGGATTGAGCAGAGAGTATAACATAGGTTTCGTAAACGAGATCAGGAATAATCAAATTTTTTAATGGTTTCTCGAAATTTTACCCAATTTCGCGGAATACCCAGCCGTCTATATCACCATTACCGTTGCAAAAAGGTGACGGTGACCCGATCGCCCACTTGCAGGTTAAGGGCTTGGGCACGCCCTGCCCGCAATTCAATCACTTGATCGACAAACTCCCTAGGCCCGTAGGTAGGGCAAGCCGATGCGATCGTCTTGCAGGGAGGCACTTGGTCAGCAATCGCCACGACCTTGCCTTGGTAGAGAAACACCATATCTAAGGCAACGGGTACATCTTTCATCCAAAAGTTCACTGTTCTAGCTGGTGAAAAGGGAAACAACATTCCCTGATCATCACTGAGTTCCGGGCGATACATCAGTCCCAAAGCTTGCTGTTGAGGGGTTTCCGCGACTTCCAATTGAATGGTTCGATCGGCAATTTTGGCTTGGGCTGTGATGGGCAAATATTGACCAACCCCCGTTGATGCCGCGATCGGGGCAGCGGATGCGGCAGGGGCATTCACGGTAGGAGCGGGCGCGCAACCCAGCAGAAAAATACTTAAGCTCAAGCTACCCAAGCCAACGCTGACCGATCGAACGCTACACTTCCCGCAAAACATACCCCACACCCCGAACCGTTTGAATAAGTCGTTTTTCACCCTCGTCTTCAATTTTGAGCCGGAGGTAGCGAATGTAGACCTCAATAACATTGGACTCTCCCACAAAATCGTAACCCCAGACGTTTTCCAAAATTTGCTCACGGGTCAGAACTTCGCGGGAGTTTTCCATGAGGAATTTTAAGAGATCAAATTCCTTCATCGTTAGATCAATCACGCGACCATTCCGAAACGCTTGCCGTGTCCCTAAATCCAACATTAGGTTACTAAAGCGCAACACCTCCTGCTGGGGAACTTCCGTTCGTAAGTAATGTTTGACCAGTCGCAAAAAGTCATCACTGCGATAGGGCTTCAGAAAATAGTCATCTGCCCCAGACTCAAGACAGGCAACTCGATCGTCCACCGAGTCTTTGTTCATCATCAGCAACACGGGCATTCGCAGTCCCTGTTTCCGTAAGGAGCGACAAAACTCTAGCCCTGAATCTCCAGTTAACATGCGATCGACAATCACCAAGGCAGGTTGTGCATCCAGGGTTACCCGCAAGGCTGAACTGGAATCATTGACAACGCGAGCATCATAGCCAAACTCCTGCAAATCAGCCCGTACACTGTGGGCTAAGAGTTCATCTGGTTCCACAATCAGTACGCAGGGTGAAGAATCCAGAAGGGTGGTACTCATAGGTCTGTCCTGATGAATATCCTCTGATGCAACAGAGGTGCTGGGCGAAGAGATTTAATAGGGCATGACTAAAACAAATTTGAATGAGTAGAACAGCTAATCCAGAATTTTATGAAAATCTGAGCAAATCAACTTTCTACATAGGATTGGCCTAACCATGATGCCTAGCTGGCAGATTAACTGTGCAACCCAAGCGATACCACAGAATTGCCAAAGACAAAGCCATCAAAGTTATCAAGCAATCCGACAAGGAGATGAATGAATGCTCAATATGAAAAATTTTCTCTATTGTACGCAGTCCGACCGTTTTGTGTGGGATTCCTAGTCGTTCACGGAGGGTTGATCGCTATGATTAAACGGCTTAGCGACATGGGCTAACCCCCAACCTAACTTATCTCGCAGTAGACTAAAAAATTCTGGATTTTGGAGTCGCACAAATCGTGCAGGATAATGGGATTTTTGGATGCAGACTCGATCCTCTGGCAACACGTAACAGCCCGCATTACCATCGGCCACTAGCACCAAGCGATTGGGCGTCGCGGGGAAAATGGTGACTGGCTCAGTATTGCTAAATACTAAGGCCCGAGAAGCTAATGAGTGAGGGCAAATCGGGATCATACACATAACCGGAATTCCTGGCGTAATCACAGGCCCCCCGGCAGAAAGGGAATAGGCAGTGGATCCGGTGGGCGTGGCCAAAATAATCCCATCTGCAGGAATATCCACCCGACTATTGTTACCAATTTGCACTTCAAAATGGCACATACTGGTCAACGGTTCCCGGTGAATTACCATCTCGTTGAGACATAGCGCTTCCCACATCAGGTTGTTCTGGCGATAGACCTGAACTCGCAGCATGGTGCGTTCTTCAACGTGGTAGCGATTGGCCAATACCTCCGCGATCGCCGTCTCCAAGTTCGTCGCCAATACTTCCGTTAAAAAACCCAAATGGCCTGTATTGACTGCCAACAGAGGAATTCCACAGGGCGCAACCTGGCGAAAGGCAGACAGAACCGTCCCATCCCCCCCTAAGACCACCGCAAATTCAACTTCCTTGTCAAAGCCAGGGGGAACTAAGCGATCGATCGGGGTATGACAAACGGGAGCACTGGGATCGGAATAGCCCAAAATCCCTCCCTCTCCTGTGGCGGTCACCACTGTCCAGCCTGCATGAGTCAGATGATCTTTCAGCAGATCCGCTGCTTGGCAAGCTGTTGGCTTTTGATCGTTGTAAATAATGCCAGCTTTAGGCACAGGAATACCCACACGAGAGGCTAGATGAACGAAAGAGGCCAACCTTGGGATGACCTTAGACAGTAATCATCCATTTTTGACTAATTTTGGAAACTCGAGTTTTAAGTTCCGTTACTTTTTGAAGGTCTTAGAACCGAGTCAAACTCTTAGAACCGAGGGTAGGTTTTCTTGGTAGCTTTTTTCTTTTTAGCTTTCTCTTGGGCGTACTCCACTTCCTTCAATTTCTTGAGAATCCGGCTGAAGTACTCCTGCATATATTCCTCCAGGGTAGAAATTTCCTGAGGATCGATACCAAAGATTTTGTAAACGTCCTCCATGGAGGTGGTGAGCGCTTGGCCCGTGGCAACGACTTCTGTAAACGCCAAGCGATCGGAAATATTCCAACTCCACTGGAAGAATTTGGTGATTTGCCGCGCTGCTCTCAGGACTTGGATGGGAACCTTGGTCACCTTGGCTTCTTTCCCCGAGAGCCGTTCACACAGTTTAATAATTTCGTAGCCATCCCAAGCGCGAGGCCCCACGATCGGGAACGATTTACCTTCCGTTTCCGGTACTTGCAGTGCTTTCACGGCAAACTTGGCAATGTCGATCGTATCCATGAAGGCCATGGGCGATGTTTCACCGACGACCCAAACGGCTTGATTTTCCAAAATAGGAATGGCGTACTGGCCAATCAGACCCTGCATAAAGCCACAGGGCCGCAGGATGGTGTAGTTCAGTCCAGATTCTTGAATAAATTTTTCCGTGCAGGTTTTGATTTGCATCAACGGGACATCGGAGTATTTCTCGCAATCCAAGATGGAGAAAAAGATTAACCGATCGCAATCCGACTTCTGCATGGCCTGGATCAAGTTGACTTTCCCGTCCCAATCCACCTGCTTAATGCTGAGGGAATCGGTGGCTCGGGCAGTCGATGCATCAATGACAGCAGTCACTCCCTCCAGGGCTTCGGGCAAGGTTTCCGGTTTACAGAGATCGCCATAGACCAGTTCCGCCCCCCACTCCTTTAGAAAAGTGGCTCGCTTAAAACTTCTCACCATACAGCGAACTGAGTACCCTTCATCAAGGGCACGGCGAGTCACCTGTCTTCCGAGAGTGCCCGTAGCACCGACAACTAAAATGCTCATGGAGGGTTCGTGACAAAATGTTAACTTTTCGTCAAATTCTATCAGAAATCCTGGGGGCTGTCTGAGGGGATACAAAATCCGAGGCGATCTAAAAAAGGGCAATGCGCTCAGGTGAGAAATTTCTAAGAAAAATCTGGAACCCGATCGCCATTGCCCCCTTGCGATTGAGGATGAATTTGATTTATTCTTCGCCGCCTTGTAATTTCAGCAGGGCAAAACCCACTGCTAGCCCAACCAAAATCAATGAAAATGACAAAAACGCAGTATTAAATAGTTCGCCCATTGCATGTTCTCCCAAGACCTACAAGTTCTCCCAAAACTGGGAGAGTGGCTTAGATCAACCAAGCCTGCATGAAGTATTTTAGACCAGTTGGGACTACGCAATGGGGAATTCGCGATGGGGCTAGGGGAAATTCGGCGACCAAAGTTAGTTATCAGCCTCGGTGATCCGGCAGGGATTGGCCCTGAGGTCATCCTCAAAGCCTTAGCAGATCCCGAAATGACGGGCGTAGCAGACCTGACGATCGCGGGCTCTCGATCATGCCTAGACACAACCTACCAACGATTACAAAATCAAGGCATTGCCCTACCCAATTGGGCTGATTTGCAACTCTGGGAAGTGCCGATCGATGCCGCGACGCTCACCCAGATTGAAATGGGTCAAGGCAATGCCGCTAGTGGAGACGCTAGTTTTCGGTATTTAGACGCCGCGATCGCGGCGACAGTGGCGGGGAAATTTGACGGCGTGGTGACAGCTCCCATTGCTAAATCGGCTTGGAAGGCGGCGGGACATTGCTACCCCGGACAGACGGAATTGTTGGCAGAACGAGCCGGGGTGACGCAATTTGCCATGGCGTTCGTGGGTCGATCGCCCCACACAGGATGGATTCTCCGGGCCTTGCTCGCTACGACCCACATTCCCTTAGCCGCAGTGCCCGCTGCCCTGACTCCCGAACTGTTGGATCAGAAATTGAATCTCCTGATCCAGTGTCTTCAGCAGGATTTTGGACTAGCTCATCCCCGCATCGCGATCGCAGGACTGAATCCCCATAGTGGCGAACAGGGACAATTGGGCCGGGAAGAGGTCGATCGGTTAAACGCATGGTTCATTCAAGCGCAGCAACAATTTCCCCAAGCCACCTTAGAGGGTCTGCTCCCCCCGGATACGATGTGGGTCAAGCCGGGACAGGCTTGGTTTAATCCGCAAGCTTCCGTGAATCCCCACGATGGCTATCTGGCGCTGTATCACGATCAGGGCTTGATTCCGGTGAAGCTGATGGCCTTCGATCGGGCGGTGAATACGACGATCGGGCTGCCCTTTGTTCGCACGTCACCCGACCACGGCACTGCCTTTGATATCGCAGGACAGGGAATCGCCGATGCCACTAGTATGAAGGAGGCCATCTGGTGGGGAGCGCAGCTTGCCCAAGCCCGATTTTCCAAGTCTTAGTTCAGGCATTAGTTCAAGCATTAAAAGTTTTAGGGGCCAGTGATGAAAGGGGAATTCTATGTGTGGGGCAGCGTTGTTCTACTGACGATCGCACTCTCAGCTTGGGTACTTCCCGCGATCGCGAATTCAGCCAGCGAGTTTCGGCAACGGGGGTTAGCCCTACGCGCCCAAGGAGACTACGGCGGGGCGATCGGGGCTTTTGAGCAAGCCATGCAACTGGAGCCCCAGAATTTAGACAATCAACTGCTGCTGGGTTGGACGGTCTATAAGGCGGGCGATCTCGATCGATCGGCCCAGGTGCTTTCCCAGGTGACGGCCAAAAATCCCTTTGCGGTCGGGGCTTGGAACGCCCTGGGAATTGTGGATCTAGTTTCTGGCAATGTCCATAGCGCCGTGGGTTCTCACCTCTGGGCGGCGATGCTCAATCCCCAAAATGAAGTCGCCCATTACAATCTCAGTTTGGCCTTGACTCGTCTGCAAGCCTTCGATCGGGCGATCGCCCATGGCGAAGTCGCAACTCGGTTGGAACCGGACAACCCCCACCCTTGGTTAGCCCTAGCGATCGCCCAAGCTGCGACCCGCCCTGACCAAGCTAAGCAACATTACCGTAAAGCCATGACCTTAAATCCAGGGCTAGAGAATCCTGAAATTCGCGCGATCGACCTACAAGAAGCGGGCTTCAGTCCAGAACAAATTCAACAAGTTCAAGCCTTAACTCAGCGTCAATAGCGCATGCTCCCCATCACGCTAATCCTTCGTATAACCCGAATCAGTACCAGCAATCAGTACCAGCACAACCCACACTAGGGAACCGGGGCAGGCCAGCCTAAACGAGTCGGCTGCTCGTAGACGCGCTTGAGGGTGTTGACATCACGCGGGGAAATGGAGGGTGGATGCTTCACTTGGGAGAAATACAACACATCCGTCTCCTGGGGACTGTGACCCCAAATACCCAGCGCATGGCCCAATTCATGGCGTGCCGCTGCGAGTAACGTATCCTTTGGCTGTCCCGATCGAATGGCGATCGTGCAGCGATGGCAAAGCTTCGGTTGATTCATCGCTGGGCTAGAGGGGACTGGACTGGACTCCGTTTTTTGCCAATACAGTTCATAGCGGGTTTCTGCCATACGAACCCTAGGAATCTCACGGGATCCCGGTGTCCACTTTAACGGTAAGCTAGTCCGTTGAATTTGAATCTCTGCCTGGGTTCGATCGTCCGTCAACGCCAGCGGTAGATAGGCATTCCAGTCTCGAACGGCTTGCTGCACTTGGTCTTGCCAAACCTGCTCGGCCTGCGACTTGGCCGGTTCTACATACACTGGCACCGGAAACTGAGACCAAATCAGGGCACCTATAGGTAACGATTGCACTTGGTCAAAGTAATCACCCGATCGATCGTTCCACGAAGCCAGCGGCGGCGGCAAGGGATGAACTTGTAATTCGGGTAACGACGTTGGATCAGGCGCGGGAGTCGCGATTGCGCCGATTTCCTGCAATCCGACCATCCCCCAGCACAACAAAACGATCGTCGTTAAAACTAACCACGATCGTTTAAAAAGCGGGACTGCTTTAGCCCAGCGTTTTTGCGGCTTCAGCGTTTCTCGTTGCCGAGCCATTTATGCTTTAATCCATCCTGCACTGAGCACGATCGTCAAACCCATAAACATCACAAATAGCGTCCAAGTCACCCGATTGAGGGTCACTTCAGCACTCTTAGTACTGGTGAACAGTTGTGCCTGTCCACCCAATCCGCCTAAACCGTCCCCCTTAGGGCTGTGGAGCAAGACTAAAACAGACAGTCCAACGGCAGAGAACATCCAAAGGACTTTGATGACATTAATAAGGTTCATGGAGATAACGCTGGGAAAAACGAAACACAAATTACAGAAAAGTTGAAAAGACAGGCGAGACAATCAAACTTGGGCAAAATCAATCTTGTCTGCCAAGATGGTTGTTACTGCAAACGTCTAGGAGACCCTCATCGGGATAGTCCTTTTCCAGTCTACTGCCTTCAACTGAACCCTTTCAATGGATGCCTTGGCTATCGGCCAATTTTAACGGGGGTTCGATTGGCCCGGACATCAAAATCAGCGGACTGAATCATCGATCGACCGGTCATTTCCTCCGGCTGGGGAAGCTTGAGGATCTCTAAAATCGTCGGCGCGATGTCGGATAGGCGACCATCCGAGCGGAGAGACACGTCCGTACCATGGCCAGGGATCTTCAGCCCTTCTCCTTCCACCAAAATAAAGGGCACCAGATTGCTGGTATGGGCCGTCCAAGGATTTCCCTCTTCATCCCACATCATTTCTGCATTGCCATGATCTGCTGTGATAATAGCGATGCCCCCCGACCCATTCACCGCAGACAGCAGTTGCCCTAAGCAATGATCCACCGTCTCTAGGGCCGTCACCGTCGGTTCCATTTGCCCCGTATGCCCCACCATATCAGGGTTGGCATAGTTGATCACCACCAGTGAGTACATCCGCTTTTCGATCGCTTGAATAGCCGTTTTAGTGACCACATCAGCGGACATGGTTGGAGCCATATCGTAGGTTGGCACCATAGGACTGGGTACCAATTCCCGATCTTCTCCGGGGAAAGGTTGTTCTAAGCCACCATTGAAGAAATAGGTAACGTGGGCATACTTTTCCGTCTCGGCGGTGCGGAACTGCTTGAGCCCATGTTTTGCAATCACTTCGCCCAGAATATTAGTCATACTCATGGGTTCAAAGGCCACTAGGACCGATAACGAGGAATCGTACTGAGTCATCGTGGCAAAAGTAAGCGGTTGAATCAACGTCCGCTCAAAACCATCAAATTTGGGATCAACAAATGCCTGGGTCAACTGCCGCGCCCGATCGGGACGGTAGTTAAAGAAAATCACACCATCCCCCGCCTCTACCGTTCCCGGAGCAACCCGCGTCGGCAGAACGAACTCATCGGTTTTACCATTGGCATAGGCTGCTTTCAGGATTTCCGAAGCCGATCGGCCATCCGTTTCCCCCGTCTGGGTCATCACGTCGTAGGCAAGCTGCACTCGATCCCAGCGATGATCGCGATCCATGGCATAGTAGCGCCCACTGAGGGTGACAATTTTGCCAACGCCCACTTGGTCAATGTAGGATTCCAGCCGAACGATCGAAGCAACGCCATCCGTCGGCAAGGTATCGCGACCATCGGTAATGGCATGGATACAGACTTCAGAAATGCCTTGCGCCTTGGCTAAATCCAGCAGTCCCAACAAATGGTCTAGATGGGAATGCACTCCACCCTCGGAACAGAGGCCAACTAAGTGAAGTTTGCCTTGGCTGACTTTAACCGCTTCACACACCTTGACCAGTGCAGCATTACGGAGATGGGCACCCGTTTCCACCGCGTCGGAAATTCTGACCAATTCCTGGGGAACAACACGGCCTGCACCAATGTTAAGATGACCAACCTCTGAGTTTCCCATCTGCCCGTCGGGCAAACCGACATCTTTCCCAGAAGTCCGAATGAGTGTATGTGGATAGACCTTCGTCAGACTGTCCATGACTGGGGTTTTTGCTGCAGCGACTGCGTTACCATCCACGGCTTCGCGATGCCCCCAGCCATCTAAGATGATCAGCACCACAGGAGAAACAGGCACCTGTGCCATATAGTTTTCGCCCTTTTATCTACTATCCTCCGGCGATCATACCACTGGAACTCAAGGGTTCAGACGATTGGATGGATTAGAAAATCAAAGCTACGCTTTACAAAACTAAATACCTGTCTTAAAAGAGTCTAAACATTTTCCCCTATAGCAGTAGGGTGCCCTCAGCAGGGAATCGTTATAAGAGCGTACCTATGATCAGGCTTCTATACTCTACCGAAGGTTATTTTTCTAGATGAAGCATCAAATAAAATCTATACTTAACTTCAAAATTCCTCAAGGTTCATAGAACCGTAATTAACTCCTTGAAACGAGAGTCAACTTCATCCAACCAGAGTCGTTATCTAGGGTCTTCGCTTCGATAGTCTTTGCTTTGATCGAGACTCTCCACGATTCCTGACACCTATTTGCCGTAATCTCGAATAAAGAACGCTTTCGCGATCGTGCCCTAATGACTGTTGCTAGAACCGTTTGCCTAGGTTTTTTGACCGTAATCTTCATCGGAGCCTGTTTACTTGCTATGCCGTTTTCTTTGGCAGGCGGGTATCCAGAAGGTTGGCTCAAAGCATTTCACATCGGATTATTTACCTCCACGTCTGCCGTTTGTGTGACTGGATTGTCCGTAGTGGATGTGGGTAAATATTTCACCCTTTTTGGTCAAATCATTTTGGCCCTTCTTGCCCAAATCGGGGGCCTTGGCTATATGACTGCCACCACCGTTTTACTTTTACTGCTCCGTAAGCGGCTTGGGCTGAGGGATAAAATTGCAATCCAACAATCTTTGGATGTCACGGGATTATCAGGCTTGCCTGCATTGATTAAATCGATCATTGCAACAACCTTGGTTTTTGAGGTGGCGGGGACACTATTTATGCTGCCCACCTTTTCGGATCCGAGCCAGTTACCCCCCAATCCGGCAATGTGGCCAACCTTTATTCAGCAGGGAGGCTTGACTCCCCTCAAGTCGCTTTGGCTGGCCCTATTTCATAGTGTTAGTGCATTTAATAATGCGGGTTTCGGGCTGTTTGCTGATAACTTAATGGGCTATGTCCGTTCAGTTCCCATCAGTCTTGCAATTTCCGGTCTGATCATTTTCGGAGGGATTGGCTATCAGGTAATTATGGAAGCCTTCTTTTGGCTCCGCAATCGCACCAAAGGAGACTCTCGTAAAACCGTCTTTTCTCTCAACTTCAAAATTGCCCTCAGCACCACGATTTTTCTATTAGCGGTGGGTACAATCGCCTTCCTGCTCACTGAACTGAATAATAGCCAGACGCTCGCATCTTTGACGATCGGGGAACAGTTACTCGCTGCTTGGTTTCAGTCCGTAACGCCTCGTACCGCTGGATTTAACACGATCGACATTAGCAAAATGACCGCGACGGGCCTATTCATCACCATCATTTTGATGTTTATTGGAGCCAATCCGGGAGGCACTGGAGGCGGTATCAAGACGACAACTTTCCGAGTGCTGGCGAGTTGTACCACTACCGTGTTAAAAGGCAAAGAAGAAGTTCTGTGTTTCCAACGTCAAATCCCGATCGCGCTTATCCTCAAAGCCGTCGCGGTAGCACTGGGTTCTGCCCTGACGGTCGCGCTCTCCACAACGCTACTGACCCTCACCGATCCGAAGCAGCCCTTTATGCATTTATTTTTTGAAGCAATGTCTGCATTTGGCACTGTGGGCCTATCAGCAGTGGGCACCGCTAACTTGACGATACTCGGTCAACTGATTCTCATTCCAACAATGTACATTGGCCGTGTCGGGATCTTGCTCCTGATGAGTGCAATTTTGGGAGATCCAAAACCGAGTTTTGTAAAATACCCAGAAGAAAATTTGTTGGTGGGATAGTATTTACCTGGGTTTTTGAACGAATTCCAGTGTTGGACAAATTCACTCAACGTTGAGGCTTACTTTTAATTTTGTACCTGCCCGATTCGTTACAAGTCTCTCCACTGCCAGGTCTCTCCACGACCAAACGTAGCTAGATCAAGTTATCTCCCTGCTTTTGATTACTTCAACATTCATTCCTAATTTTTTGAGGCTAACCTGTGGATCTCTCTTCCCTTGGATTTTTTAATACCCTTCGTTTCGATCGCAAAAACCGTCAATTTGCTGTCATTGGCCTCGGTCGCTTTGGCCGCGCTGTCTGCGGCACACTACATAGTCAGGGTTATGATGTCCTGGCGATCGACTCCGATGAAGGCCGAGTGTCCCAAGCGTTGAACGATCGCATCGTCGCCCATGCCCGTGCCATTGACTCAACCCAACCCAGCGCCCTTGCCGAAGCAGGGATTTTTGAGCAGGATACAGTCATTGTGGCCATTGGCAACTACGTCCAAGAAAGCATTATTACAACCTTGAACGTCAAAGAGGGCGGTGTTCCCCATGTAGTCGCCAAGGCATCCTCAGAAATTCATGTGACCCTGTTGAAAAAAGTGGGTGCTGATCATGTGATCTTTCCAGAACATGATGCTGGCTGCTCCCTAGCCCGATCGCTCACCAAACCCGGCATTTTGGAGCGGTTTGAGCTTGACCCAGACAGTAGCATTGTGGAAGTGATTACCCCCGAAGAATTCGATGGCAAGACGATCGCGGAGCTCCAATTGCGATCGCGCTATGGGGTCAATCTAGTGGCTTTCAGTAAAGATAAAAAGTTTGTTGTGAATCCTGATCCAACCACTCCCCTACGCAAGGGCACTGCGATCGTTGTGATTGGGGCAAATAAGGATATCGATCGCCTACCCATTTAAAAAATTTTCATTTAAAAATTAATGGAGAAGAGGTTGATGAAACTTCTTCTCCATTACACCTAAGGTGTTCGTGATGTGTATGTTGATTATTTCTGACTTTGTTAGATGACCGTATTAGATAACCGTTAGATATCCCGAAGCAATCATCTAGATTAGATCAATCGCCATAGAGGTGAATGGCCATTCAAACCCCCTCATCCAATCAGCTCACCCGATCGGTTACTTTGCCAACGTAGGACAAAGATTGCATGGTTGCAGGCAATGCCTCTCGCAAACCACGTTTCGTAACAACCCATTCAGTATTGCCAATTAGGTGATCATAGATTGCAATGATAGCAATCATATTTTTGAACACACAATAGATAGGAATGAACAGACAGTAGGTGACATAGGCCATAATCGATTGCTCACTCGATCGGGCTCGAATGTGCCAAGCAGTCAAAGTCTGAAACGGGCCACTCATTAATGTCAGTATTGTGGTTGACCAGAAAAAGACATCAGAAATGGGCGGAGTTTCAATCTCTGCCAACGAAAAACCCAACAGCAGTGGAAAAATCTGGAGGGCGACAAAATGGAAGGCCACACTGTAAATTAGCAACATGGTCCAGTAAGCCTTTTGCCAGCCGTCCAATTTACTCGATCGCAACAGGGGAATTTGATAGCGGAGCGCAACTTCTAACCAACCTTGGGCCCAGCGTTTGCGTTGAAACCAGAACGACCTTAAATCAACCGGAGCTAACTCGGTCGTAATAATGCGCGGATCGTGAACCATTTGATGGCCTCGGAGCAACGTCCGCAGGGTCGCATCAATGTCCTCAGTCATCATTTCCGGTTGAAACTTCGTGCGCCGCAACACGGAGGTTCGCCAATACCCGTTGGATCCGCAGAACATTCCCGTATCTACGAGGAGCGACTTCGCGGGATGGCTCACCCCATACATACACTCAAATTCCACCGCAATCATCTGCGTCAGAAAATTCGTGCCATAGTTTCGGATCACATTGCGACCCTGAACCACAGAATATTCACCACTTTGCAGCCAACCCCAAGCCCGCTCTAAGCAATCAGCTTGAGGACGATGATCGGCATCCAAAATGCCTGTAATTTCACCTTTGAGAGTTTTGATCACGGCATTTAAGTTTTCTGCCTTCGATCGACTACCTTCAACAGAAACCAGACGTAACTCTGGATACTGACTGGCGAGTAGTTCTAATTCATCCTCTACCGGCAATCGCATGGGCGTGTTGTACGCTAACACCAGTTCTAAGCCACCTGCTGGACGATGCAAGGTTGCCAGAATATATTTCAAGGTGTCAAGAATAATGTGTTGCTCATTGGGCAGGTATGCAACAACAACCAAAGAACAGAGCGGCATATCGCACAGGTTGACATCCGCAGGCAATATTCCCTCTGGCCTTCGACGACGGAAACGCAAAATTTGTTGAATAATGCCCAATTTTGGCTTTTTCCTACGAAATTTCGAGGAATAGGCCGTCATGGTTGCGATCGCTTCACCAATCACGACCCCAGACGTCAACAAATACAACACTGGCATCACCCAATGCAGGGCTCGCAAGTTACCTTCGTTTTTCAAAATCCAATAGTACAAGACCGTTGGCAAACCAATCACTACCACATGGGTAAAGACGATTTTGTCAAGGACATCACCAAACAGTACAAACGGCTTTTGCAGCAGTCCCTTCCTCATAGTTTTATAAGCATCAAGGGTTCTTATAACGAGAAACCATGCACAAGCAGCCTTGTCAAACCATAGCGAACGGAAACTTCAGTTGGTCAAGGCTTGTGCTTAACCAAATTTTCCGAGGAGATGGGCACGGCAGCTATCGGCCAAGAATCAAAACACTTAAATGCATCGATTAGTTTAAATCGATGGCCCAGAAACTGTTTGACCAAGGCTCCCAAAAGCTTTGTGTAGCATACTCCATAACGCGATAGGTAGGATCACTCAGCCCAATAAAATCTCGGCAGCTTTCAGAGAAGCCAGACTTTCAGGCAGAATGAGGCTGTTTGTACAAGCTAACGCTGTCGAGCGAAGACAGCGCGTGTGAGGAGGGAATGTGAGATGCAAAGGGTGACTTTTACAAATCAGCCCTGATGATGCAAGAAACCAATTACTAAAACTACTAAAACAGTAACCAATAATTGGCAAGAAATATCTGTTATCAAGTAACCGATTTCGCAAAATTGTCCTCAATCGAGGTCAAACATGACTCAAACAGACGTTCTCGTAATTGGCAGTGGAATTGGGGGGTTGGTGGCAGCAGCCCTCTTAGCACGCTACGGCAAGCGTGTCTTAGTCTGCGAAAGCCATAGTACTCCCGGTGGAGCAGCCCATAGCTTTTCTCGACAGGGATTTCACTTTGATTCAGGGCCCTCATTCTACTGTGGTTTAGGGGAGGGTGCCTCTCTCAATCCACTTCAGCAAGTACTGCAGATCTTGGGAGAAACCATTCCGACACTCTCCTATGATCCATTAGGGCACTATCACTTTCCGGAAATGACCGTGCCAATCTATGGCAACTGGCATCGCTATCGATCGCAGATTGCTCAGATTACGCCCCAAGGAGCCCAAGAACTAGAGCAATTCACACAACAATTACTAAAACTCTATGACGGACTGCGGAATATTCAAACCCTAGCCCTGCGATCGGACTGGCAACTGCTACCCAGCTTGTTCACCCAATATCCCCAGGGCTGCCTACAACTCCTACGTCGATTACCGCTACTCGGCTTATCCGCCGGCCAAATCTTGGATCAAACGGTGCAAGATCCCTGGGTACGGCGACTTGTTGATTTAGAATGTTTTCTGCTCTCGGGGCTAAAAGCCCACGGAACCGTTGCTCCAGAAATGGCGTTTATGTTTGGCGAACGGGGGCAGTGGCCGATCGATTATCCCGTGGGTGGTAGCCAAGCGATCGTTGATGCGTTGGTGCGCGGTTTGACCAAGCAGGGTGGGCAATTGCGCTTGAATGCCCATGTAGAGAACATTCTCGTTCAAAACCGCAAAGTGCAAGGGGTGCAACTACGCAGTGGGGAACGCATCCAGGCAGCCACGGTCATCTCCAATGCCACCCGTTGGGATACCTTTGATTATCTGTTACCGCCAGAGAGTCTACCCGATCGCCTGCGCCAGCCCTGTTTGCAAACCCCCACGATCGCCAGTTTTATGCATCTACACTTAGGCATTCGGGCCGACGGGCTCGACGATCTGACCGGTCACCATGTCGTCGTCCACGACGATCGCCAGGACATTACCGTTCCCGGCAATACCTGCATGATTTCCATCCCTTCCGTCTGGGATCCAACCCTTGCACCAACAGGACACCATGGGATCCATGCCTACACCTTGGAACCCTATCACGGTTGGCAGCGAGATCAGGACTACGTGAGCCACAAACAACAAAAAGCTGCCCCCTTGTACAAAGCCTTGGAACGGGTAATTCCAGACATTCGATCGCGGGTCGTCCTTGAACTCATTGGAACCCCACTAACCCACGCCCGCTATCTCCGCCGCTATCAGGGAACCTATGGCCCCGCGATCGCCGCTGGCATGGGTCAATTTCCCAGTTGTCATACTCCGATCCAGGGGCTGTACTGTGTAGGAGACAGTACGATGCCCGGAATTGGTGTGCCTGCCGTTGCCGCTTCAGGGATCCTCTGCGCCAATACATTAGTCTCTCCCGCTCAAACCAGGGAAGTGATCCAACAACTGTCTGGCTAGACTGACTGGTCTAGGTCTTGACTTCATCATCTACAAACACTGGACAATAGCGCTATTCGTTACCTATTGTGCGCCGCGATGGCAATTTTGCTGGAATTTCGAGGAGAACTTGCGGCTCTAGGGTCGGCGTTGATTTGGTCGATCGCCGCGATCGTCTATACCAATTTAGGGCAGCAATTTTCTCCCCTCATCCTCAACTTCACCAAAGGCTGGCTGGCTCTGGGGATGCTTATCCTGACCCTGCTCCCGCAGATCGCCCTTGGCCACTCACTCCCCCTCCAAGCCATTACTTTATTGACCCTCAGTGGAGTGATGGGCATTGGCTTAGGTGACACTGCCTATTTTGCAGCCCTCAACCGCATCGGCCCCCGACGTAGTTTACTGATTGCGAGCCTATCTCCGGGACTCACGGCACTACTATCCTGGCAGTTTTTGCAGGAAGCACTTTCCCTAAGAGCTTGGCTCGGTATTTTCCTCACCCTCAGTGGAGTCCTCTGGGTCACCCTAGATCGGAATCAGCCAGAGGACATACCCCATCTCCGTTATCGTCGTGGGATCGTCATGGCCATTCTGTCAGCCCTTGGACAGGCAATTGGAGCCGTTCTCTCCCGTGCAGCATTGGTTAACAGCACCGTTGATCCCCTGTGGAGCACGTTGCTGCGTTTAGGGGGCGGCACGATCGTTTTATTAGGGTTGATTATCGCTCAGCAGCAGGCTAAGGACATCACTCAACCCCTCCATCCCAGACGGATCTTTGCAACGATCGCGGTCACTGCTTTTTTCAGCACCTATGTAGGGATTTGGTTCCAACAAATTGCCTTCAAATACACGGCTGCCGGAATTGCGCAAGCACTCAATAGCACCAGCCCCCTATTTATCCTGCCGTTGGCGCTAGCTTTGGGCGATCAGCTATCCCTGCGTGCCATCCTAGGGGCCATTACGGCCTGTAGTGGAGTCTGGCTCTTATTTCAAAACCGATAATAATTGCTGAGGAACACCACAAACGGGACAGCGCCCCATCTGAGAGTCATCGGAGGGTTAATTTACTTGCACAAAATACAAAAAATGGTAAATTCTATACAATAGGGAAGATGCATAAATTAAAAATTTACCCAAGGCTACGCCCTAACTCACTTAAACGAGGGATTACCTGACTAAAATTTCGATCGAGGTTTGATTTTGGTCTAGTTAACGAAGTGGCACAGGGAAAATTATGAACCCTCCCAGAAAGTCTTAGGCTGAGATCGATTTCTTTTCCAGGTATACCACTCTGTGAATTTTCGGAAGCTACACAACCCATAGCGAGCAAAATTCCGTGTTCATCCTAGGTTGTAATGGCGATTTCTTCCAGACAATTAATGGCTAGGTAGGAAGTTGATCCATTGCATTAACTGAGGATAAAGATGGTTTCTTGCCAGGAAAACCTACATAGCAAACCCTAGTTTGCTTTAGTGAGGTTGCCTCTACCAATCAGTTGTCATCCATCCGCACTTCAGGAGACTGTATCCATGGAAATGTTGGCCTTTGCTATACTCACTTGCTACTTCCTGGTTATGCCAATCCTATTTCTTAAATGGTTAGGCTTTTTTATGCAGGATAAGGATATGTCCAAGACTGATAGGAAGCTGTCTTGGGCTGTTCTAACCATCGCCACCTTACTTTGGCCCTTGACGCTGCCCCTTGCTTATTTAGAACTTCTCGATAAAGTGAAGCGCTATGAGCGACGAGCCAAGATGGTTGGTGTATCCTTAAAAACTTTATCTGACCCAACCTTTTAATCTAACCCAACCTTATTAATTGGTCTGATTAATAAGCATAGGTTCAGTTTTCATACCAGGACTGAGAGCGTGTCCCAGCGAAAGGTGACACGCTCTTGTTTCGTTTTATGGTGAGAGATTGGCTTGTTTAATCTGTGTACATTTAGCCAGCAGCAATAGTTAGTAGGTAGAAATAACTAGCAACATTTTCAATCCACTTCACGCCACAATCCACTTCACTCCGCAACAGGGACAAAGAAGTGCTAAACCCATCGTTTATGCGAACTTAAGTTATACTGATCAACGATAGCTAAGTCTTATTCTCTGAGAGTGCAATTTATCTTTTGTTGTACAAGTAGCAGATTTTGAAATCTGGGCTGTCCTAAAGTGACAAGTACTGTTAGGTGTGCTGGGGAGTGTACGTCTTAAGTTGGGTAGTCATTACTGATGAGCAGTTGATGACTCTTAGTTGAAATAGATTGATCGAAATAGTTTGAGTTGGTATTGATTTGACTTCTGGGTTGATTTGCGATCGAATTGATTTGACTCTCAGGAAATGTAGGTCGTTGTTGAATTTGTAGTAGAGATTGTCGAAACTAGCGATTGAAGCTGGTTTGCTATGTGGGTAGTAGCCTAATTTGAGTCGAATTCATGGTGGAGTCTCCATTGAAAACGACTGAGAACGGAGGAACCATCTATTCTTGGGGCTAATTCCAAGTTTCTTGGAAGAGACATCTTCCCGTCTTAGCCCGTCAGCTAACTCCGTCGGCCATGGGAGGAGTACTCAGGACTCATCTTTCGACCCACCTCTCATTAGTTGGAATATTTCAGAGAGGTCTAAACTGTGAATATATTGTCGATGCTCGCTCGCCTTCAAGGAACTTTGACACAAGCGGATGTAGAGCAAATGATTTTGCTGGCATCCGATCGTAGGTCTAGTCTTGAGGGAAAAGACATTAACTTGGTAGTTGGTTATTCCAACTCTCCCAAAAGTCAGGCTGCGCTTGACCTGACTCTTTGGATTGCCCATCAAACGCGATTGGCCACGAGCCAATTGGTCACCGTTCAAGTTGTCTATGTGGTTGAAGACGCGCCAGCTCCCAATCTAGCTTCGGCTGGGGACTGGCGTACCATTAGTCGGGCTGATATCAAACGTAGTCAAATCCTACGCACTTCGGAAGCAGCTATCCGAGAGACCCGTTCTAGGGAGCAGTCCTCTCGGCAACGCAGCAGCAATGTTGCGGTACTAGAAGCTCCGATCGATCGTGTCCATCAATTTGAGCAGGCTGATCACATTCTTTGGCAAGCTCGCTGTCTTGCAGATGAGTGGCGTGGCTCTCTTAAGACCCATCTTCGCTTTGGCCAAGTGGCTCACGAGCTACGTCATGTAGTCAGTGAAGAAGATGCAGCTCTACTGATTGTGGGGTGTCAATCAACAAAAGCACCACTCATTCGACAACTAGGTTCCAATTTCCCTTGTCCTGTCTTAGGCGTTCCTGACCTTCAAAACGATTAGTTAGCCCATTGGTTAGCCAGTTAATTTTGGCTGGCCAGTCAGCTAATCGGTCAACCCATGGGGATACAAGCTGCCTGGACAAAGGGCAGGGGAACATCATCCGGCCATTATACTGGAGTGGCAAAATTCCCAACGGATCCGCTCTATATCTGCTGCATGACTTTGGTCAGCAAAGTGGCTGGAAGTTTAGACATGGCTGCGTTTTGTCCAGGTAACCCGAGTTGTTCATGGTAGGTTCGCACCACTTGAACAATGCCATCCAAAGCTGCTTCTTGGAGGTCAACATTGCTTTGCCATCCAGTCCATGCCTGCAAGTGATGGTATAGGGCGGCGGACAAATACTCCGATCGAGCCGTAGCTTCCAAAGGCGCACGATACTGGGTCACAGCCTGATGATAGGCCGAGGCCAAGTTGTGATGGGTGGCCCAGGGATCGAAGTTAAGGGGGCCTCCACCGGATTGCTTCAGAATATCCACCATATCCAACGCCGCTAAGTAAGCAACGATCGCATCTTGGAGATAGGTAACAATATGATCTGGATGGGTAGCTGGATCATTGGCTAGATGCCAGTAGGCTGTACCGAGGTTATTTTGGGTCGCAGCATAGCCATTGGGAGCTGCATCCGGCGTGCGATAGAGCAAGGCAACCCGATAGGCCGAGATCGCTGACTGAAGAAGATTTTGGGAAGTTTGCTCAATCGTGGGATTAAGGTTTTCGCATTGCGACAAATTCCAGTAAGCCGTGCCTAGGTTGTTCTGAATCATGGCATAGGGCAACGGCTGTTGTTCTGGATCGTAAAACGGCAAAGCTGCACCGTAGGCAGCAATGGCTTGCTGAAGGTTAACAATGGGCTGCTGATATTGGGCTAAACTCCAGTACGTGGTTCCTAAGTTATTTTGAATCGCAGCGTAGCGCTGGGGATCCTGGTCTGCAGTGCGATGCTGGATGGCCTGCATATAGGCTGAGATTGATCGCTGCAAATTCTCTGCTGGCTGGCTGTACTGCGCTAAATCCCCATAGGCTGCGCCCAGATTATTCTGCACCATGGCATAGTGCAAGGGTGTCTCTGCGGGATTGATTAATTCGATCGCGGCTTCGTAGGTTTGAATGGCTTGAGCTAGGGCTGCTGACTGTTCGGGATCAGATGGGTTCGATCGACTGAGTAGCCAGTAGAGATTAGCTTGATCATTCAAGACTTCTGAGCAGGTCTCCGGCGCATCCGACAAGTAGGGTAAAGCCTGCCCATAGGCTTGAATCCCTAGGGCGAAATTCTCTGACACGGGATTTTGGTCTGCTTGATCACGGTACCAATCCCCCAAATGGCGATAGGCGGCGGCAAGTTCGGCATGCCGCAATGGCTGTTGCTGCTGTAAATACTCAATTTGTCGAATCCAACAGGTGGGTTGCAAGCTTGCATCTTGCGGAGAAAGAACCTCATTCCCTGACTCCCCAGGCAGGTCGATCGCGGCTTCAGGTACCGTTTCAGGAGCTGTTTCTTGATCATCGGTTTCAACCCTTTGGACAACGGCAGCCAGCACATAATCCGCCAACTCATGTTCCGCTGAAGTGAGTGAAGTCGTTGCAGGCGATGGCGGGGTAAGGACAGCAGCAGCCCGGTGGGTGACAAGGGTCGTTGGGGGAGGACAGGCAACAGTATCCGCCGAATCGGTTAATTGAGGAAAGGGATCGCCTTCAAATTCGAAGGTTCCTGTATGCCACCGCCAAAATTCCGGAGCAGATTGTTGAATCGATCGCAACCAAGGACGGGACACCCACAGGACTAAACTCCAGGGGGTTTCTCCATAGCCACGACCAAAAGCCCGGAGATGATTCAAAAAGGCTCGCTGGAGATGAGCAGGTTGGCGCGTTAACTTTTCAATACCCAAAATTTGGAAGACTGGATGACCCGGCTTGGTGGGCTGGTGCAGCAACCACTGGGCAATTTGGCCCCGTAGATCAGGATGGGCAGTTTTGAGATTTAATCGAATGAAAGAAATGGGGTCGATGGGAACGGCCCAGGGATCTTCTGGCAAAGCAGCAGAGCCTTCAGAGGAGGCAGAAACACAGACCCAATGGCTTGCTTCATGACGCACTTCTTGTTCTAAGAGGAGAGAAATGCGATCGCGTAAAGCCATGTCATCACAAACCGCGATTAACAGTTGGCGACGCAAGCGTAACCCTAACGTCATCCGAAGACGCGCATAGACCTGTCGATTGCGGCTGGATAGGGAGTGAGCAATCTCAGTCACAGAAGGATCAGAATGGGGTGGGCGGTCAGCGAGTAGCATTCAAGATAACCTAAGAGTGAAGCGATTGATCCATTTTGGAGGCGGGATACTCTATAGTTCAGAGATCCCAATGTATTCTCAGGATGAAACTTTGCCCTCACACCACAAACTGCTCCTATACAAAACAGGCTCCCGATCTCCATCCAGGACGTCTATCAAGTACGTCATATCAAGAAACAGGAACCTAGTTAACTTTAGCCACACAAAGCTTTAGCTACACAAAGGATATAGAGGATGGGGTGTAAGAAATGGGGCTGTGTATCCACTGCACTGGATGCCCTTAAAGCGGGTGCGACCCCATCTCTACCTTAAGAAAATAATGTTTAGAACACGACAATGGTTAAGACACGATCGCTGCGACGGCAATCAATCCCCCCACCAGAACTGCCGTACCAATCCCGAAGATGAGGTAGGTACGCTTTTGGCTATCTGTCATGGGATCAGCCTGATACATTTTGGGCTCGCGCGCAAAGTTATTTAAACGTCCGTCATCATCCTTAACGTAAGGCATGCATTACCCTCAATCTTTCGGTCAACTGTAACAAGTTGTTGGTAATCGCCTGCTAAGATCGTTGCAAAACTCAGCAGTTCTTTATAGAAGTTTAGAAACCTTTGTCAATATTCAAGATTTGACTTCTACAGGTTGTCTTGGCAAGTTCTCTTAGTAGGTTCTCTTGGTAGATTGTCTTGGTAGATTGTCTTGGCGGGATTACAGTTCATCCTCTGAACTGCCCCTAGGAGAAAACCGACTGTTCCGGTGGTAATACCCTCAACCTGTGATGGTTCCGGTGAGGGGAGAGCTTGCACTAGCATAGGCTTTCACAGGAATTCGACCGGCTTGGTAAGCTAGCCGTCCTGCCCGAGCGGCCAATCCCATTGCCGTCGCCATGGCCGCCGGATTAGCCGCCTGGGCGATCGCGGTGTTGATCAATAGAGCTGAGGCTCCAAGTTCCATAGCTTGAGCAGCTTCACTCGGCGTTCCAATACCCGCATCAACCACCACAGGCACCGTCGCATTCTCGATGATGATTTGGATATTGGCGAGGTTACGAATACCTTGACCTGAACCGATCGGAGACCCCAAGGGCATCACGGTTGCACAACCAACTTCTTCCAAGCGCTGGGCGAGCAACGGATCTGCATTGATATAGGGCAGAACGGCAAAACCTTCTTTGACCAATTGTTCGGCTGCTTGCAGGGTTCCGATCGGGTCAGGTAACAGGTATTTCCCATCGGGGATCACTTCCAGTTTGACAAAATTATTATCTTCTTGACCGAGTAATTTTGCCATTTCCCGTCCCAATCGGGCCACTCGAATAGCCTCTTCCGCCGTTTGACAGCCTGCGGTATTGGGTAACATCCAGATTTTGCGCCAGTCGATCGCGTCCGCCAGTCCTTCATGCCCCGGTGCATTGGTTTGGACTCGGCGCACTGCCACCGTCACGATTTCACAGCCACTGGCGGCAATGCTGGTCCGCATTTCCTCAAAATTGCGGTATTTTCCTGTTCCCGTCATCAAGCGGGAGCGAAAGGTACGACCCGCGATCGTCAGACAATCTTCCGTTAGCGTCCCTTCTGTAGATGCAATGGGCTGATCTAAAGTCTGCATAGCCTCTGCCTCAATTCAAAATATCTCAAGTCCTTAGGGAAACCCAGGAATCTGATCATACTGCTGTAGCTTCAACGATCGAGGCTTTAAACTAGAGTTTTCTAAGATTTGCAGAACTTCCACTGACTGCAGCCTCAAAATTGCACCATTGAAAATCGCGCCATTCAATTGCTGGAACAGATAAAAGCAATGGGATTTTGATCAAATTGCCCGTTGCATTAGCTTCAGATCTGCGGTACACGCTGTGATTGAAACATCTCGCCTGATTCTGCGGCCCTTAACGGAAGACGATTTTATTCCGCTTTGTGTACTGTTTGCCGATCCAGCTGTGATGCAGTATGTCGGGGATGGACAGCCTCGATCGCCCCAATCCACCACCAAGTATCTGCAATGGGTGATCGATCACCAAAAGCAGTATGGCTTTAGTCTTTTGGCCGTAATCCGTAAATCAGATAATCGCTGGATTGGGCAATGCGGTCTATGGCATTTAGAGCACAGTGAGGAAATCGAGACTGAAAAAATCGAGACGGAGGAAATCGAGTTGGGCTATAAATTTATGCAGGATTGTTGGGGCCAGGGATACGCCACGGAAGCCAGTTTGGCAACTCTTGACTACGGCTTTACAACGTTAGCGTTAGACCGCATTTGCGCGATCGCCCAACCGGCCAACCGAGCCTCCCAAAGAGTCCTGCACAAGGTGGGGATGCACTACGAGAAAACGGGGCAATACTACGGCCAAACCTGTGTGTACTACGCAGTGAATCGCGACCAATGGAACGCAGGTAACAAAGCATCGGCTTCTTGATGTAAGACCCAATTTGCAACGATTTGTCCAGTAATGGGCGTCAGCAAAATTCCATTGCGATAATGACCAGTTGCCAAGGTTAGATTTTCATAGGGACTTGCCCCCAGGAAGGGTAACTCGTCCGGTGTTGCAGGACGGTAGCCATACCAAAATTCCTCGATCGTATAATTCGCGATTTCGGGAACCAGTCGAGTCGCCCGCCCCATCAACTGCTGCATCCCCGCAGGGGTGTTCCCCGGCAGAAATCCCACATTTTCGCTGGTGGCTCCAATAACAATTCGACCGTCCTGGCGCGGCACAATATAGCTTTCGGAACCAAATAATACCGTTTGTAAGGGTAATTGCGTGGGATCAGGCACCCGTACCGCCATCATTTGACCTTTGCGCGGCACGACGGGAATCTGCAGCAAATCCTGACTCCAGGCTCCCGTGGCTAAAATATAATGCGCTGCTTGATAATCGCCATGACTGGTGCGTAGATGGGTAACCCGATCGATCTGACGCACAACCTCTTGCACCGCGACCCCTGGGTAAATGGTCACGCCCAGTTCCTGTACTGCTAACCAAAGCGATCGAGCCAACTTGCGACTATCCACCTGGGCATCTTCAGGAAACCACCAGCCACCGATGACTTCATCACTTAAGTGCGATTGCCGTTCATGGATCATCGAGGCAGCTTGCCATTGAGTCACATCATGGGAAAAATCTGCTTGGCAATAGGCCGGAGCCAGAATGCCACAGGGCCAATAATCCGTAGCATAGCCAGAAATTGCTTCTAATTTTTGGCTCCATCCAGGATAAAGATCGCGGCTACGAATACACAATTCTCGCATCGCACCGGACGGAATTCCCTCCGCTTGGGGGGCTAACATTCCGGCAGCCGCCTGACTCGCTGCTTCTTCAAACTGACGACAGAGAATCGCAACCGAAGCGCCTTGAAGCTTGAGCTCTAGCGCGATCGCGAGACCAATCACACCACCGCCTAGAATGAGAATATCCGCTGTCGTTTTCATAACTAAAAATCGGGGCGACCCATCAAGCCAGCCCCGATCCTAACATCAACACTATTACGGAAGAACCAATGATTCTATAGTCGCGGCCATTGCGATGATCATTGCCTCGATCGCCTTACCAACCCGCTGAAACAGGAGTTGTAGTTGTTGGTTGATTGGGAGTTCCAGTAGCGCTGGTACCAGCACTATTTGCAGGAGTTGCATTGGTACCCGTCGAAGTTCCTGTATTAGCCGACTGTTGCTTTTGGCCCGGTTGAGATTGCTGTGCATCGCGGGGATTAGCCTCAACCGCTGTGGAGGTGACTTGGGCTTGTTTGTTGGCAGGCGCAACTGCTGAGGTAACCCCAGTTCGGTTAGGGGTGGTGTTATTGGTTGAAACCGGAGTGGCTTTGTTGGACTGCACTTGATTCGTTCCTAGAAAAGGACGAATTCCAGCCAGCGAGGCTAACCAGGCAAAAGATAGCAGAATGAGGACGCCTCCCACCACTCTACCAATAATATTCATACCCATAAATTTAGATGAAATGAGTGAACAGCAAAATTTTCATGCTCTAACTCATTGTATTGGGGTTGCCCAAAATAGTGACATGATTTCACGAACTTTCAGGATCTGTGGGGATTTTTAAGGCTTAGACAATCAAGTACAAATTCCTAACAAACAAGACCCCTAAAGAAGCGATTCTTCAGGGGTCTTGGCGTTTATAAGGATTGTTTCAACCGCTAGCACGATGCTGGGGGAAGCAATGATTGAACAATCTATTTCACGATCGAGACAAGCTTAGGTGCAGCAAGCTCAGGAGCCATAGAAACTTGGGGGAATTGCGTCGGCTGACCTGCTAAGGTAGGCAACGCATTCCGAGCATGGCTCGCGATTTGGACTGTTTTCACATCATAGGTTTGGGTTACTAGCTTGGGATACAAGCCAATACCCATGATGGGTAGCAAAAAGCTGGCAGCAATAAACAATTCACGGGGCTTCACATCCAAGAAGACTTGACCTTCCACTGCTTTGCCTTCCTTGCCATAGAACATTTCCCGCAGCATGGAGAGCAGATAGATCGGCGTGATAATTAGACCGACCGCCGCCAGTACAACCACAACGGTTTTGAATTCCGTGCTGTAGATATCACTGTTGCTGAAGCCGAGGAAGACCATTAATTCCCCAACGAAGCCGCTCATTCCCGGCAACGCCAAAGACGCCATAGAAGCTGTAGTAAACAGGGCAAAAGCCGAAGGCATTTTCTTGCCCAATCCGCCCATTTCATCCAAGTTCAAGGTATGGGTTCGATCGTAGGTAACCCCAGCCAGGAAGAAGAGGGCTGCAGCAATCAACCCGTGGGACACCATTTGTAGAACCGCTCCACTCATGCCCAGTTCCGTATAAGAGGCCACCCCAAGTAAGACAAACCCCATGTGGGAAATGGAGGAATAGGCCATCCGCCGCTTGAGATTCCGTTGAGCAAAGGAAGCCAGTGAACCGTAGACAATATTGACAACACCTAGTACTGCCAACACCGGGGCAAAGTAAACATGGGCATGGGGCAGCATTTCCACGTTCATGCGGATCAAGGCATAGCCCCCCATTTTGAGCAGCACCCCAGCCAGAATCATCGAAACGGGTGCAGAGGCTTCTCCGTGGGCATCGGGCAACCACGTGTGGAGGGGGAATACAGAGAGCTTGACACCGTAGGCAACCAGTAATCCCGCATAAACTAAGAGTTCAAATCCTAGTTTGTAATCCTTCAGGCCCAGTTCCGTCAAATTAAAGGTGACATTGCCGCCATAAAAGGCCATGGCCAGCCCAGCAACCAGGATAAAAATCGACGCGATCGCGGTATAGAGAATAAACTTGGTGGCAGCGTATCGACGCTTGGCCCCCCCCCAAACAGCAATTAAGATATAAACCGGAACCAGTTCCAGTTCCCAAATGCAGAAGAACTGCAACAAATCCTGGGCACAGAACACCCCAATTTGGGCGCTGTACATTAGCAGCATCAGAAAATAAAAAAGCCGGGGCTTTTCCTTCACCTGCCACCCGGCCAGAATAGAGAGAGTCGTAACCAATCCCGTCAGAACCACCAGCGGCATCGAAATACCATCGATCGCTAAGGACCAATTCAGCCCCAGTTGGGGAATCCAGGAATAATTTTCAACGAGTTGATAGGCGGACTGAGTGAAGTCGTAGTGCTGCCAAAGGGCGTAGATGATGAGTGCAAAATTGGTCAGACCCACACCCAGGGCATAGGAACGGACGGTTTTGCCTTCTTTGTCGGGCAGAAACGGGATGAGAAGCGACGCCACGATCGGCAATAGGATAATGGCGCTGAGCCAAGGAAATGCAGTGTTCACGACGAGAACCTGTAGAGAATCATCAGTGAAATGGACAGTGGGCTATCACCGGGATGAACCTAACCCAGAGATTCAATCCGCAAAGAAAAGTCATCAACTTTGGAGAGATCAAACTCACTGTTTGGGTGGGTTTGCAAACGTTGCAGGACTGTGACCGGATCGGAGTCTCATAAGTGAGGCGCTGACCATCCACGCATCCCACAGGGGTTTACTAGCTATCTTTGCGAATCAAACTTACGAACGAGTATGGTTTAGTAACCGTGATGAGAATAATTACCTACTTGATTATAGTACCCATATGTAAAGTTAGATAAACTTCATCAAAACAATATAACGGTTTGTAAATTGTCTCGGTTCCATAGGCTTGGAAAGTAGATAGGTTAAACCTCTCAGACTTCTGAATCACCCAGGCAAGACGAATAAAAAGAACAGGGAAACATAAAGCTAAAACACGAAGCACCTTGAATATTCAAGATATTCGTAATATATGTTTACAATTCTAGGCGGACAATTCCGTATTTTTCAAAAACTTAATGATTGAGTGAAATTGGTGTAAAACTTAACAATTTGGATGTTTTTGGATCCAAAAATTTTCTATTCGGTAGGATTTTGAAGCCAAGATTCTGTCTTTCGGGGCTCTTTAGCTCAAAATTTGCTCACGGTAATCCTTGCTGTGTAGACCCGATCGACTCGATCGACGAGTCACATTTTTCAGCATGTAGTGCAGGTCATCGGGGTTCATCGATGCGGCCAAAGCCTCTTCCTCCGTAATTTGGCCTTGATAGTGGAGGTCATAGAGCGCCTGGTTGAGGGTTTGTGCGCCGTCTTTCCCCTCTTCCATCACTCGACTAACCGCGTCTAGATCGCCCTTTTGCAGATAATCTCGAATGGTTTCCGTATTGAGCATGACTTCCAACGCCGCAATCCGTCCCCCCGATGGAGTCGGCACGAGTACTTGGGAAATCACCGCTTGCATCGCTTCAACAATCTGGTGGCGGACAGTTTCTTGTTCTTCCGGCGTGTAGAAATTAAGGATTCGCTTGAGGGCATTAACGGTACCCTTAGTATGCAGAGTCCCCAACACCAAGTGCCCGGTCAGTGCAGCACGAATCGCAGTATCCACCGTTTCCCGATCGCGCATTTCACCAATGAGCAAAATATCCGGATCCTGCCGCAGGGCCGATCGCAGAGCTTCCTTAAATTCGTGGGTATGCAGCCCCACTTCCCGTTGCGTAATCAGCGATTGATTGGAGGTGTGGATATATTCGATCGGGTCTTCGATCGTGACGATTTTGCGGCAGAAGGCATCATTGACATGGCGTAGCATTGCCGCCAAAGTCGTTGATTTCCCTGTATTCACCGGCCCCGTCACTAGGACTAATCCCTGACGTTCTTCGGCAAGGCGACCTAGGATTTCAGGCAAGTCGAGATCGGCGATCGTGGGCACATTGAGGGAAATCAACCGTAACACCATGACCCCACCCATGATTGACTGGGCACAGTTCAACCGACAACGCACGAGGTTTGGGTAATAAATCGCGGTATCCAGTTCCCAATGCTGATGGAAAAACGTGCGCTGCTCCGGTGACAGCACTTCCTCTAAAAACGTTTCAAATTGGCGAGCAGTAATCACACCATAACTGGGTTGAGGCTGAATTTGGCCTTGAACCCGAAAACGGGGTACCTCCCCCACTTGCAAATGAATGTCCGAAGCCCTTTGCTGGTAGGCATCCTGAACCAGGCTTAGAATTGTGGTGAGTCGATTATCAGATACCGTTTCCAGTTGAATGTTGCTAATGCTGAGAGATTGGATACCTTGAGTGGTGGGACCGCAGTTAATCCGAGCCGTCAAAAACCCTGGAAGGGTCAGCAGCGTGTCTAATTTTTGCTGAGTGCGATAAATCTGTACTAAATCCAGGGGCAGGAGATCCTGAACATATTGGCTAAAGCGTTCTGGCGTGACGATCGGCAATTGTCCCTGGGGCATGAGCTTGCCATGGAGACGGTAGAACGGTGATCGGCCAATTTGGATATAGAGTGCCGTTGCTCCCTGGTGATACGCCGTATAGATCAGTTGCCGAAATTCGGAGAGCTGATCCGTTGCCGACATAGGATTGGCTTGGATTGCAGTCATAGCAAATGTGACAGCGGATGTGACGATTGATTTAACAGGAGGTTGACAGGCAATGACAAGGGAACGGGATTTGGCAAGGAATTTGACGAAAAATTAGGGTTGGAGTTCTCTAAATTTAGAACTGTCTAAATTTGGAACTGTTTCAATTTGGAATTGTTTCAATTTGGAATTGTCTAACTATCGATCCAGTGGCAATTCTTGGGCAGACGGTTAACGGGCGGTTTATTAGCTGAGTTTAATGTACAAATTTTTAATCGACAGATTTCTTGCTGCCGTGCGCGAGGGAAGGAGTTGCGAACAAACCTTGACAAGCTTTACCAAGGTAGCCAATTTGTCCATAGCTATATACCCAATTTTCAAAGGATTCTGCCGGTTTCCGCCAAAATTTGATCGCTTTATAGCAACCGCGCAGTAGTCGCTCGCTGCCCCGCAGTAGTTGCGCCAGTCCCGCTTCTCCGACTAACTGCTCTCGGTAGCATTCGCTAATCCCCTGCCACCACCCCCGTTCTAGAAACCAACGTCGCTGAACTCGCTCAGGGGCCACATGGTGAGCCACGATCGCAGTGGGTAAGTAAGCCACTCGCCAGCCAGTTTGCAGGGCGAGATTAGTCATGTGTAATTCTTCATTGGAGAGCAAATTTTTACCCACCCGTCCCAGATTGAGGTCAAAGCCCCCCACTTGGTCAAGGAAGCCGCGACGCAGAGAATAATTAAGGCCGCGCGGGGTAAGTCCTGGGGTCTGAATCTCAACAACCCGATCGCCCAAGTCATAGGCTCCTAAATTGCCAGCTAACCCGGCTGAAAGCCAGGACGGTGGAGTCAGCCCATCCGTCCAGAGCAACGTGACTTTGCCTCCCGCGATCGCTAGCTTAGGATCTTCCGCATAGGCATCCACGAGGATTTGTAGCCATTCTGGGCTAGCGATCGCATCATCATCGAGGTAAGCCAAAATTTCGGCCTGTGCTACTTGAGCTCCAGTATTGCGGGCGATCGACAGCCCAACTCGGGGTTCATACACATACTGGATGCGAGGATCGGCTATATATCCCTCTACCACTGACCTTGTGTGATCGGTGGAAGCGTTATCCACCACAATCAGTTCGAAGGCTGCACAGGTTTGCTGGAGCAAGCTTTCGATCGCTTTACCTAAATAGCGATCGCGGTTATGGGTGCAGATAATTGCCGAAATTTTGGGGTTCGGTTGGTTAGGACAGGGTGACATAGGAACCAAAAGAACAAGCCATTGTTGTCAGGTTTAACGCAGAACTCAAAATTTCTCAACACAAGCCTTAGTAATCCTTGGGTGATACTTATCCTGGAATTTAAATCCTGGAATTCAGATCTTTGAGTTGCCTTCAACTGTCAACGAATGGATGATGACGCCCACCATGCTATTGCTTCAGGCGGCCATGTAGCATCACGAGATCTTCGGATAGTTGTCCCAATCGACTTTCTAAATCCTGCTGGCGGGCGAGTAGTTGGCGAAGACGATGGTGGCGGGCGATCGCAAGACTCACGGTGGGCACCTGCTCTGCTGGACAGGGACAAGACCAAACTCGGCCATCGGCATTTAAGCCACAGAGTCGATATCCCGCACCATTGACCAAAACCCGCTCTGGTTGGATTTCTCCGGACTGCAATTTTTCGACAAACTGAATTAGTTGTGAAATTTCCGCATGTTTGAAGGCCACAGTTTCCACATGGGGCACATCACCCGTAGATTCTAGCCAGCCATCAACGATCGGCCCTTCGATGTAGAGATCCTGAATTTGTCGCACCACTTGGGCCAATTCCACGTGCCAACCTTCGGCAATCCCTAACATTTCCCGCAGGAGACTGGCTGCCAGTCCTGGATTTGCACCATTCCGGTGGCTGGAAAATTGTACCGATTTCATCTTGGGCAAATGCAATGCCTTGGGGGTGGCATCTGTTGCTTTGCCAGAATGACTTACCCCAGAATCCGGCATTGCGGGAGCAGGTGAAGAGGGCTGGGAAGCTACTGTGGTGCGTCCCGACGGTTTTGGAGTCTGATCGATCGAAGCGCGATCGGCCATCAGAGCAACCCCATGGGGCGTTGGCAAATGCAATTCAGTCAAAGGAGCGATAGTTGCAGACTTTTCAGGCGGAGCGATCGTAGAAACAGCCGTTTGAGCAGACGCCATTTGAGCAGACGCAGAATCGGAAGGCGCAGGCAGAGTGGGAGATACAGCTATTGGAGGAGCGGAGACAGACTTTGGACTCACTTCAAAGGACACCGATCGTTCCACTGGAGTTTGACGGCGTACCGTGCTGGCACTGGCAAAACCGGCGGCAATCTCGTTGGGACGCTCAAGACGATGCAGGGTTTGCTCAATGCGTTTGAGGTTTGCTTTCATCATGTCAAACTCGGAGGTGATTGGCCCAAGCCCCGATCTGCCAGGGTTTGGAATGACCTATTGTATACGTCGATATTTAAAAATGGTGCAGATTTTAAGAATGATCATTTTAGTCACTGGCCCTGCCCGATCGGGCAAAAGCGAATGGGCAGAACAGCTAGCCCAGCAGTCGGGTAAATCAGTGGTGTACCTAGCAACCGCGCAAATTGACCCTACGGATCAGGAGTGGCAAGCCCGCATTACCCAGCATCAACAACGCCGTCCTCGTCACTGGCCAACCTGGGCTGAACCAATCGCTCTAGCCGATCGACTCGGCCAATTACAGCCGCAACACTGTTGCCTAATCGATTCCCTGGGAACTTGGTTGGCGAACCTGTTGGAGCAGGATGAATCCACCTGGAAAGCCACCGTGGCAGAGTTGCTGCAAGTTTTGAGAACACAATCAGCAGATTTAATTTTTGTAAGTGAAGAAACAGGCTGGGGGGTCGTTCCGGCCTATCCCTTGGGACGCCTATTTCGCGATCGGTTGGGCAGCCTCACCCGCCAAATTGCCACGATCGCCGATGTTACCTATCTCGTCACAGGGGGCCATGTACTCAATCTCAGTCAGCTTGGCCAAAAGCTAGACATCAATGGCACTCCATAGAACTGGATGGTGCGATCGCACTCTAAACTTCAGACTTTATTTACATTTCTCACTAAGCGACCACACTAGCATGGAGTTAATGCAATCCCCTCATACTAATTCTTCCTATTCATTTCTCCCATTTCTCAACAATTTTTTCCGCTTTTAACCGCCCCAAGTCCTCCATCGATTTACCTCTGTTGGTCGATTTATTTACTTGAAGTCGATTTATTGGCGTCAGTCCCCTAGAGTTTTGTCACTTATGGCTTCCGTATCCCATGTCAAACACTACGTTGCCTACTGGTTGCAGTTGGGTAAGTCATTGGTGATTCAGTCCCACCAACGTACACTCAAAACGCCTCTACTCATCATCGATGGCGAAAAATATAGTGCTGAATTTGAAGATTCCTGGCAGCAAGCCCTCCGCCATGCAAATACCAGTTACTTAGAGAGCACTTCCCAAACAATCGCTGAACTGCTCACCCCAGAATGGGAAATTGTGATGTGTGCTCGCTGTCCTATGCCGATCGCGCTCAAGGTAGCAGGCATTTCCAATAACAACTGTCCCTGTCAGGATCTCAATAGTTGGCCCAATGCAGAAACTCTGCCCCCCCGTTCTCCTGTTGTGTCCCAAGCGGTTTTGTTGGATATTTGTGAGAACTTAAGGCGCAATGAACATCACTATCCTCGATCGGCCCCTGCATAGGGAAGCCTAGGACGACTTAGCAGAGGACTTAGAATTTGACTTAGCATTTGACTTGCGTGGCGTATTGCGACTTTTCTTCGGGGGGGGAAGTTCTGAAGGATCCACTACAGGTTCTGTAATCGGTTCCGCAGATTCGCTGATACGCCGCCGGGGAACTTCATAGGCCCAAAAATCGCGGGCCATTTCTGTTTTTGGAAAAATCGCTCGCGCCTCCGCTAGCAAATCCTTGAGTTCAATCTCATTGCCTGGAGCATAGCGCGGGCTAAAGTGCGTCATGATAAGCGTTTTAACCTGGGCTGCTAGGGCAACTTGAGCAGCCATGGTGGTGGTGGAGTGCAACCGTTGGAAGGCCATCTCCGCATCCTGGTGGGCAAAGGTTGCTTCATGGATCAGCACATCTGCATCCTGAGATAACTCGATCGCCGATTCGCAGAAAACGGTATCCGTACAGTAGACCACCTTGCGGCCTAGTTCTGTTGGCCCTACAAACTCTTGGCCATTGAAGGTGCGCCCATCCTCTAAGGTAACGGTTTCTCCCCGTTTGAGACGACCATAGACTGGCCCGAAGGGAATCCCTAATTCCTGGGCCTTGGCAACGTTGAATTCCCCCGGTCGATCGTGCTCAATGATGCGATAACCGTAGGCTGGCACCCGGTGTTTCAACATCGTGCAGTGCACTGCGAAGGTGTCATCTTGAAACACCATCCCAGGCCGCACTGTATGAACTCGAACGGGATAGGAAAAATGGGTTTGGGAATAGCGCCGACTGGCCTTGATGTACTCGTCCAGATCTGGGGGGCCGTAAATATCGATTTCCTGGGCATTTCCAGCCAAGCCACAACTGGCCAAAAGTCCCATCAGGCCAAAAATGTGATCCCCATGCATGTGGGTGATGAAAATACGGCGGATCTGACTCACCCGCAGGTCACTGCGCAGAAACTGGTGCTGGGTGCCTTCACCACAGTCAAACAACCAAATTTCCGATCGCTGGGGTAGCTTTAATGCCACTCCAGAGACATTACGGGAGCGGGTTGGCACCCCAGAACTTGTTCCAAGAAATGTTATCTGCAAGGCTGTCTTTGCTCAACACAGAATTTTGTAAATCAAGTTCTATAGTGACACAGGAACTTCATACCCTGGTCAAAGTTCATTCAAACTGACCGAGTAATTTAAAGACTAATTTTATTTTGCAACTCTTTTTATTTTGCAACTCTGAAAGTCACCGTTAAAAGTCACTGTTCAAATTTCCAGTGGCTTTTACGGAGGGTGCTCGATCGATTGCGCTAGGAGGCAATTCTGCTCAGGGCTTGACCTTGGCAGGGTCGAAATAGTCAAGGTTTAGCAAGACTTTATGTTCTCTCTAGAAAATTTAGAAACACTTAATCACGCTAAGTCTGATGGAGAATGTCGTAGATAGCCCAATTTCACTCTACCGCTAGAGTGAGCTCCGGTAAAATCGGCCCGTCGATGGGTCATTTTTTCAAGTTATCTCGATCGTCAGTCGCTCTCCCTTGGCCAAATTCGTCTATCCTAGCAACGAGATTGAGCGCTGAGATTGAGCGCTGAGCGCGAATGCATCCGGATGAATCCGTAGGCATTGTGCTATAGGAAACGGTGGTGATTTGAAGTATGACTTACATTAGGTCAGCTTCCTCAGTGAAACCACTGAAATTCTAAGACTCACGCTTAAAGATCGATCGGTTCTAAAGAAGAATGGTGAATCCTGTTAGAGTTCTCCAATTCAATTTCAATCTCAGTTGCTCAACCATCTTTAGTTGCACACCGTTTGCAGTTCCTCCCATTTGTCTTGTTCCTCACACCCCAAAGGAGACCTGAAATCATGACCCCGCGAACCGCCCTCCCTTTCCTAGCCTCAGCGCTGAAAATGGCAGGACGGCACGGGTGGCTGACTGCCCTACTGTGGTTAGTCGTCATTGCCCCGGCCCAAGCAGCCCTTGAACTCCGTGTCGCGATCGAAGAAAACGTCCCCAGCGTCAAAGTCGGCAGTTCCGTCGATGCCGTTGTCCGCGATGCCGCCTCTGGCCAAGTACTGGGGAATATCCAAGGTATGAACGGCTTTGAAGCCCAACGAGGCGGACGAGGCATTGCTCTAGATAAATGGACGGGAAGCAGCCTGTCGATCGAACCCAAGGATCCCAATGGTGTTGTCTGGATTGGCTCGCGGTGGTATCGCGGCAAGGCGGTTTTGGTGCCTGCGGGTTCGGGCCTTACCGCCGTCAATCGGGTGGATTTGGAACAATATCTGTACAGCGTCCTCGGTGGCGAGATGAACGGCAATTGGAACCAGGAAGCGCTCAAAGCTCAGGCTGTGGCTGCTCGCTCCTATGCCCTTTACCGTCGTAACCGGGATGGTAACAGCATTTCCGACCTGTGCGATACGGCCCAGTGCCAGGTCTATCGTGGCGTTCAAGATGAATCCGCTGGCACCCAAGCGGCGGTGAATGCAACGGCAGGACAAGTCTTGACCTATAAGGGCAAAATCATTGAAGCGCTCTTTCACTCCTCCTCCGGTGGCGCAACGGAAAATGTAGAGGATGTTTGGGGTTCCTATGTGCCCTACCTACGGGCTGTCACAGATTATGACGAGACGGCTCCCGTGTATCAGTGGAGCAAAACCTATAGCCAGAACGAACTCAGCAATTTGATTAGCGGCGTAGGTCAGGTGCGGGACGTGCAACCCGTCGGTAAGCCAACGGCAGGCGGACGCTATCGCAAAATGCGCATTGTGGGCGATCGGGGCCAGCGGGATATCAGCACGGAAGATCTGCGTGATGCCTTGAGCCTGCGGAGTTCCAAATTCACGATCGTCTCTCAGTTCGACCAAACCAAGAGCAATAATAAGCAGCGTGCCGCTAACTTTGTGGTGCAAGGTCGCGGCTTTGGCCATGGCCTAGGAATGAGCCAGTATGGGGCTCTGGGGTTAGCCAATCGCGGATTAAACTACCAACAAATTGTCCTGCATTACTACCAAGGCACCCAGTTGGCCAAAATTGACGTGCGTTAGGAGAGAATTTGCCCTAGAGTTAACCCGGTGATTATTCTTTCTTAAATCGAATGTAGCCAGTCCCTTAAAGTCCCGTCCGTATGATTGCGGAAGATTTTGATTTCGTCACGTTCGTTCGCGGGACTCTTCTAGAGATTGGCTATGACGCACTTAAATCGCAGACAGCTTCTGATCTTTTTTGGGGCAAGCGCGGTCACGACTGCCTTGGCTCCCACGGCCTTGAATCGCTTTTTAGGGGGGACGGATGTCGTCCTCGCAGCCGAAAAGCTCCTAGGCTTTACCCCGGTTCGTGTTCCCCATTCCCTGCCGATTTTCAAGGAAACCCCAACCTATTTGGCTTCCTCGATCGGAGTCGGTTCCACGTTGCCTAAGGCGACTGCGTTTGAACAACTCCACTTAAATGCCTACTCTCCGATCGACGATGTCGTCGTCCCCCCCGAGTACGAGCGCTACGTGATTGTCAGTTGGGGCGATCGGGTCTTCCCGAACCCAGAAGAGTACTTTGGTTACAACTGTGACTACACGGGCTATGTGCCTATTCGCGAAGAAGAAGAAGGCTGGCTGTGGGTAAACCATGAGTACGTCAGCTATCCCATGTCCCGCTTTGCGCCGGATACTCCAGCGGATGTTAAAGATACCAGCCTATATCCTGAATCCGCTCCAGTTGTCTTGGGCAAAGATTTCCCCAATACCCTCGATCTCACCCTGCGGGGAGAATTCCTCTATAACCTGGGTGGCTCGATCGTCCGCATCAAAAAGCAGAACGATCGGTATCAACCCGTCAGCGATCGTAAAAATCGGCGGATCCATGGTCTATCGGGCCTAGGCATTAACGCTAGCCG
This sequence comes from Alkalinema pantanalense CENA528, assembly GCF_050753345.1. Classification (NCBI taxonomy): domain Bacteria; kingdom Bacillati; phylum Cyanobacteriota; class Cyanophyceae; order Leptolyngbyales; family Leptolyngbyaceae; genus Alkalinema; species Alkalinema pantanalense. The sequence goes on from NZ_JBLZFX010000001.1 coordinate 116,084, forward strand.
CAAAGACAGCTACGCCAGCATCACCGGCTGGGGGACAAAGTCCTACCAAAAGGGCGATCAAAACTACCTGATCGGGACAGGCCCAGCCGTTAAGGAAGTCTTTGAAGCGGTCAATGCCGACGGATTGGGCAACCGCATTATTGGCACGGCCTACAACTGCTCCGGCGGAACTACCCCCTGGGGCACGGTTGTGTCTGCTGAGGAAAATTTCCAGGGCAGTGCTGATTTCTTTATCGGGGTGACGGAATCGGTCAAACCCAACGGCAGCCAAACCAGCTACACCGCAGGCACGACGGGGGCTGAGTTTGGTTTGGTGGGTGAAAAATACGGTTGGATGGTGGAAATCGATCCCGCCGACCCCAACTTCCGTCCTCGTAAACACACGGCTCTGGGACGCTTCCGCCACGAAAACATCACCGTGCGGGCTGAGGCAGGTCGTAAGCTGGTGGCCTACATGGGCGACGATCGGCGTGGGGGCCACACCTGGAAATTCGTCAGCAACAGCACCGTCAGCAATGCCAAGAGCAAAGCCAACAGCCGCCTATTTGAAAATGGTGTGCTCTACGTTGCAAAGTTTAATCCTCCCAGCAATTCCCGCCGACCGGATGAGGGCACTGGCGAATGGATTCCCCTCACCTTGCAGACCCCGACCAATCCGATTTCTCCCAGTGTTTTGTCCAGCGTTGAATTCCAAGCCCTCGGAGCCGCCCAACGCAACGGTCGTTTGCCCTTGCCTCGCCGGAATGGGATCGCTGGACAAACTAGCGATGGCGGCACCTTCAACTGCGAGCGTACCAACGAAGCCACCGCCCTTCCCGGTTATCGGAATAAAACCTTGGCGAACTTCTACACCTCCCAAGGGGCTGTGCTGTGCGATGCATTTCTCGCCGCTAATTTAGTCGGTGGAACCCCAACAGCCCGTCCAGAGGATTTGGAAATCAATCCCAAGAATCCCCGCGAAGTCTTCATTGCCTATACCGATGGCGCACCGGGCGGTGATGGCTATCCCGACTCCCGAATTTTTGTCGTCGCCAAGTACTCCGGCGGCAATAACGACACGCAGCAGTACGGTGGATTGTATAAGATTATCGAAGACAGTGCAGACAGCACAGGCCGCACCTTTAAGTGGAAACGGTTGGAACAAGGCGGAGAAGCGGGTTCGATCGATGGCGCAGGCTTCGCTAACGTAGACAACCTTGCCTTTGACCAGAAAGGCAACATCTGGGGCGTGACCGACATGTCCACAGGGCTGCACAATGGCTTTGAGACCGGGGCTGCGGGCAAGCCGACAGACATTAGCCATGCGCCATCGGGTAACGTTGGCAATTTGGTGGGTGTTTTTGGTAATAACTGGCTGTTCTATATTCCCCTCAAGGGACAACATGCGGGACAGGTCGTGCCCTTTGCCTATGGCCCGCCCCGCTGCGAAATGACTGGCCCAACCTTTGTGGGTAATACGCTGATTCTCTCGGTGCAACATCCCGGCGAAGATTGCCCTTACCAACCGCAGGTGAATTTGAATCGATCGGTGGAAATGTTGGCATTGAATGGGTCGATCGTTTACCAGAACCGTACGGTACCGCGCGGCAGTAACTGGCCCAGCAACCTGAAGGGTAACCCCAACGGAGCACCCAAACCTTCTGTCATCGGAATTCGGCCTAAAAAATCGGGATCGAAATTCGTTTAAGCTTTGCTGTTTAAGCTTTAAGAGAATAGTAATGGGGTTCCGCCAAACGACTGAACTTTTGGTAGGCCACCTAGTCATCTTCACTTTTGGCTTAACTTGGGCAACTTAAATTTAAGCCTCCTGCAAAACAGGGTTGCCATCACAACCATTGCACGGGGGTTATATCACTTGCTCAATCACATGGGATAGGTGCCACTGGCACTTATCCCTCTTTTTTGGCGTCTGGGGGTACGAAAGGAATGCTCGCTTGTAGAATATTAGCGACTGCTCAGTATTCGTGACGGCTCAGTATTGATGACTGCGTCGTCAATACTGAGCCGTCAAATTTGCGCTGCGTGGCTATTGGAATGATTAATAGATTTTCTGAATCAGAGATTGTTTAAGATATTTCGACCATCTGGATTGAAGCTAATCTGGACTGAAGCTAAAAAATGAGTGATGTTGTGAGCTGAAGCGGAATGTAATGGGTGTGTGGCCAAGTACGATCGGCAGTGAACTAAGCCTTGTCCTGTGGCAGAGGGAGGGCTGGCTACTTGCGAGTGCAGATTCGTCCTTGCCCACTTGGCTAGAGCAACTATTACAAAATTCGCCCTTAGGTTCTGTGGTGGGAACGTTTGTAGCCTTGGCAGGCGCACTTACGTTTTTATCTACACAGACGGAAACGATTCAAAAGTTAATTGAGTCTTGGCGGACGATCGCGGGATTTTTTCGATCGCCTACACAATCGAATCCCCCGATCGACACCACCGAAAATCGGCGGCGATTTTTGCGAGTCCTAAAAAGTGAAATTGCCCGCCGTCGCCAGGATTCGCTGCACAATTTGGTTGTGATTGACCTAATGCTGCAAGATCAGCCTGAGCAAGTCGGGCGGCTCCAACTTCCAGAGTTAGCCATTCCCCAGGAATCTCAGGTGGAGCGCACTCTGCAAATCGGCAATCAACCGGCTGTCGCGATCGCCAATGTGCGGACGTTGTTTGATGTATTTAATCAAGTGGACATTGATGGGAAATTGCTAATTCTAGGGAAACCGGGTTCAGGCAAAACGACAGAAATTCTCAAATTTGCCGCCGAGTTAATCGATCGGGCCGAAGCGGATGCTACCGCTGCCCTTCCTGTAATCCTAGAACTTTCGTCTTGGCGCGACGAAGGCACCCCGATCGCCCATTGGATGATAGGTCAACTGAAAAAACAATATAACGTACCGTTGCCCGTGGCCCAGCAATGGTTACAGGATGAACAACTCGTCTTGCTGTTGGATGGACTCAATGAATTGGGTTTGGTACAGCAGGTTAAATGCATTCGAGCCATTAATCAATTTTTGGCAGAAACCGCCTATCCTCACTTTATTGTTTGCTGTCGGGAAGAGGAATATCAAGCGGGGGAGGCCAAACTATCGCGGTTGAATGGAGCGATATATTTGCAACCTTTAACGGATACACAAATATATCAATACTTGCAGCAGGTTAATCGCATTAGCCTCTGGGATAACATTCAACATTCCGGAGAACTGATGGAACTTGCCAGAATTCCGTTATTACTCACGATGATGGTCGCAGTATACCAAGGGCGAACGATTCGTAAACCCCAGGAGTTATTTGATTTATATATTGAACAGCGCTTTAGTCAAGCGATCGTAAAAGCCCAGTATCCAGCAGGGAAAGAGCCATCCCGTAGCCAAACTCGGCAATATTTAATTTGGCTGGCACGACAACTGAAAGCCCAATCTAAACCGGAATTGTTAATTGAGCGCATTCAGCCCAGTTGGTTAGGACGACCCCGCGCGCGACTATGGTATCGATTAAGTTGTGGCGTAATCATCGGACTGTTGTATTTGATGATCACTTGGCTAGTCCTCTGGCAGCTAGGGTTTGGGTCTGCGGGCCGGGTCTTTGGGGTGATGGTTGCCGGGATGGTTGGATTTCTCTACGGAGTCTATAGCCGTGAGGATTTGCACCACTGGCTCTTACAATTTAAGGTGTTGCAGCCCCTCATAGAACTGTTGGACAATGAGGAAATTGAACCGATTCAACTAGGTTGGTCGTGGGAGCGAGCTCGATCGGGAACGATTGCAGGCTCAATGATTGGCTTGCTGCTAGGCACGATCGTGATTGTTTTCTTTTCCTATAAGGACTTCTTGGTCAAAGGTTTAGTATGGGGACTCTCCTTCGCAGGGAGTTATGGATTATTGATTGGCCTAGTCTCCGGTTTACAAGCGGGGATTCATACCAGTAATGAGCCCAATCAAGGCATGCGAGAGTCAGCCAGGAATGCGCTCACGATGTTTTTGATCGGGGTTCCGATGGGAATGATTCTGGCGACGATCGGTCTATTTTTACCCACCTCCCAAGTAGATTTATACCTCAATTTCTGGTTGGGAATGGGGTGCGGCTTATTTTCAGCCGTCTTAACCGGCGGACTCCCTTGTATTCAACATTTTGTGTTGCGAGTTTTGCTCTGGCGCAGTGGCATGATGCCGTGGAACTATGCCCGGTTTCTGAACTATGCCCACGACCTACGGTTAATGCAGCGGGTCGGGGGGCGTTATCGATTTATCCATGAGCTGTTACGGGAACACTTTGCTCAGATGCGTTCATAGTGCCTAGAATTGCTCAACGCCATTCATTTCATCGGACTGAGTTCAGAGACACTGATCCCAACACCCAACCCCAAAAAACAGCACCGCAACCCTAGAATTCATTACGATCGAAATCATAGTTGGCTAAGCTTCATCTCCCGAATCATTCATGTCCTTCTCTACAAATCAAAGACATCATGATTCCCTTGGACAAGATAATGAACACTGTACAATAGATTTTCTAAGGTATATGGCTTTTCTAAAAACAGCCGAGCCCCCACCGCCAATGCCGCTTCTCGGTGAGAGGATAATCCACTGACAGCAACGATGACTGCCTGCGGATTCATGCTTTTCAGAACTCGAATTGCTGTGATTCCATCCATATCTGGCATCATGATGTCAATAATAATAACTTTCACTTCATTACGATGTTGTGTATAGAGTTCGATCGCGTCTATTCCGTTGTTGGCGACTAAGGTGTTGTATTGATAATGTTCCAAGGACGCTCGAGTAGCTTGCTGTACAGGAATATCGTCTTCCACAATTAGCACCAATTCTCCCTCGCCCTCTGGACAGATTTCCACAGAACTTCGGGTTTCCAGGGTAGATTCGATCGCAGGTAAGTACAGCTTAAACTGACTGCCTTCACCAACTTGGCTCGTCAGTTGTAAAAAACCGCCGTGGTTTTTGACGATCCCCAAGACCGTTGAAAGCCCTAAGCCAGTGCCCGAACCGGGCTCTTTGGTCGTAAAGAAAGGATCAAAAATACGATCGCGAATTTCAGGCGGAATTCCCGTCCCGGTATCCGTGACTGTGAACAGGACATAATTCCCCACCTGACTATCCAAGGTCATCCGAGCAAAGATTTCATCCACATAAAAATTGTCCACGGATAGGGTGAGCACGCCGCCCTTGGGCATGGCATCCCGCGCATTGACGCACAAATTCAACAAGACCTGATGCAGTTGGGTGGCATTGGCGGAAACCAGCGCTAACGGGGTATCCGGAATCTTCTGGTAAATTTCGATCGATTTTGGGAAGGTCGGTTGGATCACCTTAATCACGTCCTGCAACAGCGACACCACTTCAACGGGAGTCTGTTCTCCACCGGTGCTGCGGGTAAAGGTCAGAATTTGTTGAATCATGTCTGCCCCCCGCCTCGCGCTATCTTCAACAATCTTGAGCATCTGTTGCGCTTGTTCTTCCTGTAAATTTAATGGTTTCAATTGTAAAAGCTTAGAAATCGCTAACACTGGCGTTAGTACATTATTCAAATCGTGGGCGATTCCACTTGCCAGCGTCCCTAAACTTTCTAGCCGTTGGGCTTGATAAAACTGTGCTTCCAGCAATTTCTTTTCTGTAATATCCGTATCGACTGAAAGAATAGATTGTGGTTTTCCAGATTCATCTCGGATCAATGTCCAACGGGTTTCCACCGTAATTTGCTTTCCAGTTTTAATCGTATTGCAAACCTCCCCCTGCCATTGGCCAGTATCCGAAACCCGTTGCACGATGGTTTCAATTGAAGCAGAGTAATCTTGAAGCAGCTGATCAGCCTGCTGCCCGATCGCCTCTGCCGCCGTCCACCCGTACAAGCGCTCGGCTGCTGGATTCCAATAGAGAATTCGGTTATTTAAATCCCGAACAAAAATGGCATCGGAGGCAATTTCTAACAAAGCCGCCTGTTCTCGGATTTTTTGTTCCGCTAATTTACGATCGGTAATATCGGTATGGGTACCAATTACCCGCAATGGCTTGCCATCGGCTGTCCATTCAATGACCTGACCCCGATCGAGAATCCATTTATAGCTACCATCATTACAACGCACTCGATGCTCACTTTTGTAAATTGGAGTTTTGCCTTGAAAATGCTGGTTTAGATCCGCATAGCATTGCTCTTTATCCTCCGGATGCACCCGGCTCTCCCACTCGTCCAAGGTATTGCCAATTTCAGAATCCGCATACCCTAACATGGCTTTCCATTGATGGGAAAAGAAGACGGTATTCGTCTGAGCATCCCAGTCCCAAATGCCATCACCAGATCCTTCTAGGGCAAATTGCCAACGGGCTTCGCTTTCTCGCAGGGCTTCTTCCACCAGTTTACGATCGGTGATATTGATCGCGGTTCCCACAATCCGCACAATTTCGCCTTGGTCATTTCTAATGGGTGAGAGGGTTGTCAACGTCCAGATCCTTCGCCCATCAAGAATATTTTGCTCTTCGTAGGAAATACTGGTATCGGATTGCAGACAACGCTCATAATTTTGCCGAAAGAATGCACCAATTTGGCTACCATAAGCCTCTTCCGGCGTTTTACCTTGGGAGTCCTGACTACTAACGCCACCATACTGTTCTGCTAAGTGATTAAAGCCAGCGTAGTAAAAATCATTGTTCCGGACATCAATAGCAAAGATTGCTTCATTCGCACCATTGTAGACACTGCTGAGAAACGCTTCCCGCTGTTGCAGTTCAATTTCAATCCGTTTGCGATCGGTGATATTGCGACTTAAGGTGGCAAGGGCGATCGGTTCTTCATTTTCGTCTCGAATACAGACTACATTGTAAATCATCCATAACGCTTCTCCAGTTTGAAAATGGCGAAACCGAATTTCCACCTCTGCCCGTCCATCCCGCAAGACCTGGGGAAAAAAATTATTGATAATAAAATCTTGATCTTCGGGAAAGAAACAATCTCGTACAGAGAGGTTCTGGAGGAAGGCAACATCAGAAAGCCCAAGCATTTGTTTGGCTGCCGCATTCACGTAAAACGGAACCCAATCCATCCCACAGATGCCAATAAATTCCGAACTATTTTCAGCCAGCGCCACAAATTTTCTGACTTCTAGCTCCGCTTGTTTACGATCGGTGACATCCTCCGCAATGCCTCCGTAGCGATAGACTTGACCGAATTCATCCCGAATGGCAAAGCCCCAATCCCAAATCCAGCGAACCGTGCCATCCGGCTGAATGATCCGATATTCCACAGCACTCGAGGAGCCTTGGCGCTGCTGTTGCAGTTTGGTTTGAACCCGATCGAGATCGTCGGGATGAATGGACTCTAACCAGGAATCAGGATATTCGATCAGACTTTGGCGCGACCGACCCCAAACCGTTTCGTAGGCCGGACTTACATAGAGATTATCAAGGGTCGTCGGATGGGCAATCCAAATTACCGCATGGCTATTTTCAGCAAACTGGCGAAAGATTTCCTCGCTTTCTTGGAGTTCTGTCTCCACCTGTTTACGATCGCTCACATCCCGCAAAATTGAAAGATGGCGACCGGGAATAAAATTGGCGATCGCGTTAAATTCAGTGGCTCTCGTTGTGCCATCAGGACGAAAAAGGCGAAACTCTCCCGAGAGTTGTCCAACCTGCAAAAACGTTTGCCAAACTTGAATGATATCCAAGCTGGGATCGGCAAAATTAGCCACACTGGCGCGTAACAGTTCATCTTTTGTGACGCCAAATAACTGACAGGCCGCTGGATTGGCATCAAGATATCGCCCTTCATCATCGGCAATCAAAATCGCATCCAATGCATAATCAAATAATGCTTGCCATTGATCGTGTTGCTGTTGTAGGGATTGATTGGTCGCAGTCAGTTCAGTGGTGCGTTCTATCACCCTTTGTTCTAAGGCATCCCGAGCAATTTGTAATTGTTGTCGTTCTTGGGCGATCGTTTGATAGGCATCTTGCAATTCTTGATTTTTCTGGCGTAATTCCGCTTGAGTCGATCGTAATTGTTCTAACGTTACCTGGAGTTGGGCATTGACGGCTTTTAATTCAGCAACTTGAGTCAGGGGGAGTTGATCGATCGCTGGGCCTCTCAACGGTGAGGCGTAGAGCGGATTCAATTGATAACCTTCTCTAGGTTTCGTTTTAATGAAATCCTTCGGTGCAGCAACGGCCATTAATTTTTTACGGAGTTCCTTAATATGAACTCGTACCGCTTCCTCTCCGGGGGCCTCCACCGAACTCCAGGCATGATCTAAAATTGCCTTTGCATGGAATATTTTCTGAGGTTCCCGCAACAAAAGTTCCAGAATCGAATATTCCTTGGGTGTCACAGACAGAAGATTTGTGTCATAGGCGACTCGGTGACTACTGGGATCCAGAGATAACTTGCCCCAGGTGAGAACTGGCTGACTAGCTGAACTGCCTCGCCGGAGCAATGCCTGAATCCGAGCGATCAATTCTGCGACATCAAAGGGCTTAACAACATAATCATCCGCACCAGCATTCAGGGCGATCGTCTTCTGCTGCACATCCGCTTGGCCCGTTAGTAGCAAAATCGGCTGCAGAAACCCCTGGGCGCGAAGCCGCTGACAAACACCAACGCCATCCAACCGAGGCAACCCCAGATCCAGCAGGATCAAATCGTATTCAAAAGCCTCAGCCATTTCTAAGGCAGCTTCGCCATCAGTGGCTAAATCAACCGCGTAATGATGGCTGGTCAGCAATAGGTTCAAAGCTTGGGCAATGATGTATTCATCTTCAACCACTAGAATCTTCATCCTTACCCCCCAGATCTAGTACTCTAGAGCAGCATTTTGCAAAGCTTTTTCCGGTAACTGCTGTAATTTCCTCAGCTTCAATTACTTTCTGGAATCCTTACTTTCAGAATAACTTAATTATTAGACCTGTTGGGATATAACGAAGAAAATCGCTGAAATAATGCTTACACAGCTTGAGTTTCAAGCATTTTTACCAGAAGTCGTTGAAACGCTTACCTGAAGCGGGTTTTGAGAGTCTTTCGTCTTATTACCCAACAAGTCGATTTTTCTTGCTAGATTAAGATCGTTAATTTTCGCACTCCTCACAGTTTCTTTACAACTCATCTTTCATACTACTGAGGAAAGTTCAGCCGTAATTTGGAGTTCTTTGCCTTCTGAAAAACCAGATGATGGCTGAATTTGACTCCCCTAGCTCCAGACCTTCTCCCAAGCGGTAGAAGCCCCGATACGTTGATACTTTTTCTCTTGCCAGCAAGGAGAAGGTCTCTTCTTACAGCTAGTATGACCTCATTCAAAAACAGAGGGATGGATAATGCGTCACACGAATACAGCAACTCACCTAAATAATTTCTTACCATTACTGCCCCAAAAAATTATTAAAATCCTTGCACAGCTTCAATCAAGCTCGACGTGCACTCTTCCAGGCAGCTTCTATATTTATGATCTGGTAGAGCAGCAGACTCTCTGCGCAAGTTCTTCAATCCCAACGCTTTTAGGCTACACTGCCGATGAAATGCACACCATGGGGATGAATGGATTAGCGAATCTGATTCATCCTGATGATTTACAGCGTGTCTCTGAGCATTATCAACACTTGACTGTTTTGCAATGGGGAGAAGTGATTTGCAGTGAGTATCGCATGCAACGATCGGATGGCTCATGGTGTTGGCTTCGATCGCAGGAAACTCCGTTACCCCTAGAGAACAATGACTTTCCACGACAAATTTTAGGCTTGATTCAAACCTTGGTGCAGCCGACAGTCCATCAGTCACCACATAGACAGCGCCGTCGCAGAACACGGGAACGCCCGATCGCAGGATTATCCATCCATCATCCTGTGGGCTAGAACCGAAATCGTTTACTTAAAATCATTCACTTAAAATCATTCACTCAAAATCCTTGCTCTCCTTGGGTTCAACCGTTTTACTTCCACCAATTGTTTGAAAGCGAGTTTGATATGTCCTATCACAATTGTCCATGGTGCAAAAATCCAGTTCTGCTGCACGTTCGAAATCATCAATCGTACTGGTTCTGTCGGTATTGCTGGCAGGAAGTTCCCGGACTGCGACAGGATTTTCCAAAGACCCTGGCCCAAGAATATCCAATCCAAGGTAATGCTTCATCCATCAATCATCCATCCCCCCATCTGCTCCGACAGGATTTGAGACATCAGAGAACACCTGACTGGATTTCTCCGCAGTCATCGCTCTTTCCCTAATCAAAACCCAGGGTTATTAAGAATTGTTGTTAGCGATCGCCCTAGGCCGCGATCGTCCCTTCGGAGGGTTTGGGGCAATATTGCTGCGTCCAGGCTACGCCCTAAAAACGGTATGCTGGATAACAGCAATCAACAGTAATCCGCGCAGGTCAGTTACGACAGGACAACCACCTTGGGCCACTGGGAGCGATTAGATGACACCGACGTTTTGCAGCAACTGGACACGGACGCCGCCCAAGGGTTAAGCCGTGACGAGGTACACCGTCGGCAAGCACAATGGGGCAGCAATGAACTCGCAGACCACCACACCAAAAGTCCTTGGCTGATCCTCTGGGAACAACTCACCGCTTCCACGATCGTGGTTCTGTTGTTGGCGGCGCTGACAACGCTCGTTCTCGGGGACTATAAAGATGCGATCGCGATCGGAGCGATCGTGCTGCTCACTGTTCTCTTAGGGTGGAGCCAAGAATACCGCGCAGAAAAAGCATTACTCGCCCTCAAACAACTGACCATTCCCAATGTTCGTGTTTGGCGGGAGGGCGCATGGATCGAAATTTCAGCGCGGGAGTTAGTACCGGGGGATATCGTGCGACTGGAAGCGGGAAATCGTGTCCCTGCCGATGGGCGTCTACTAGAAACGGCGCATCTACAAGTGCAGGAATCGGCCCTAACTGGAGAGTCAGTCCCCGTTGAAAAATTCAGTCATTTGCTAACAAACGAGGCCATTCTGGCCGAGTCGGCGTTTTATCCCAATATGGTCTATATGGGCACGACGGTGACTGCTGGCCGAGGGCGTGCTGTCATTACAGCCACGGGGATGCAGACAGAACTCGGCAACGTAGCGCATCTGATGCAGGAAGTCGGCTGGGAACCCACTCCTTTACAGCAACGATTAAATCAACTTAGTCAGAAGCTCGTGTTAGCCATTCTGGGGCTAGTAGCTATTATTTTTGTGTTGGGTGTATTGCGCGGAGAATCGCTGCCCTTAATGTTTCTGACGGCGGTTAGCGTTGCGGTGGGTCTGATTCCGGAAGGGCTGCCTGCGATCGTGACCATTTCCCTGGCTCTGGGTTCCCAGCGAATGCTGAAACAGCAAGCCTTAATTCGCAGATTGCCAGCGGTGGAAACCTTGGGTTCTGTAACCGTCATCTGTTCAGATAAGACAGGGACGCTGACGGAAAATCGCATGACCGTGACGACCTTGGAGGTGGCAGACCAACGTATGCGATTTGATGCCTCTCCAGGTTTATCTTTGGATTCCAGTTTCCAACTGTTGCTGCTTGGGGCCGCCCTTTGCAATGATGCCGTTTTGCCCAACCCTCAAACTCCAGTCCAGCCCCATGACAGTTCTCCGCTGGCAGATCCGATAGGAGATCCGACCGAGGTGGCTTTGGCAGCCGCAGCGAGTATTTTGGGATTTTCCAAATGTGATCTAGACACTCAATATCCACGGGTGGCTGAACTTGCATTTGATGCCGATCGTCGCCGCATGACTACGATTCACCAGTGGTACAGAGATCGGGACAACTTCAGTAATTACAATCATGTTAGAGATCAGGATCACTTTAACGATAATTTTTGGGTTGCGCCCTACATTGCTTTTACCAAGGGATCCGTTACTCACTTACTGGATATTACCAGCCACATTTGGGTGAAAGATCGCCTTCAAGTGTTAGATGCCAACTGGCGCGATCGGATTTTGACCGCCCACCAAGAATTGGCTGAAACAGGAACACGGGTGCTGGGGGTCGCATTTCGCCTTTGGAACGATCGACCGGATCTGAGCAACGCTGAAACCGTCGAACAGGATCTCGTTCTCATTGGTTGGCTAGGGCTGCGCGATCCAGCACGTCCGGAAGTCAAACAGGCCGTCCATCATTGTCAGATAGCGGGCATTCGGCCAGTGATGATTACGGGCGATCATCCCTTAACGGCATTACATCTGGCGCAGGAAGTGGGAATTGCAGACAACGATCGCTATCTCACAGGCCACGATCTGAATCAGTTATCCCCAGCGGAACTAGCGGAAAAAGTCGAGTCGATCGCGGTATACGCGCGGGTATCCCCGGAGCAAAAACTAAAAATTGTCCAAGCATTCCAGTACCGTCAACACATTGTTGCCATGACGGGGGATGGGATTAATGATGCTCCGGCACTGCGAAAGGCAGATATTGGGGTGGCGATGGGGAAAGCGGGAACGGATGTGGCCAAGGAAGCAGCGGATATGGTGCTGCTGGATGATCATTTTGCAACGATCGTGGCAGCGGTGCAGGAAGGCCGGGTGATTTATGACAATATTCGCAAGTCGATTAAATATCTGCTCAGCGGTAATTCAGGCGAAATTTGGGTGATGTTTCTTGCGCCGTTTTTGGGAATGCCCTTGCCGTTGTTGCCAATTCAGATTCTTTGGATTAATTTGATGTCGGATGGGCTGCCTGCGTTGGCGCTGAGTGTGGAACCAGCGGAACGGGATACCATGCATCGTCCACCACATCCGTCTGATGAGCAAATTTTTAGTCGAGGCATGGGGTGGGATATTGTCTGGATTGGTTTACTGACGGGGGCAGCAAGTCTGGGGACGGGTTATGTCTACTGGCAAGGCGATCGAACCAGCCATTGGCAAACGATGTTATTTACGATTTTGACATTTTCGGAAACGGTGATTGCGTTGGCGGTTCGATCGGAACGGTATTCGCTCTTTCAAATTGGCTTACTTTCTAATAGACCATTGCTGGGCGCGATCGGGTTAACGCTAGGACTACATTTAGCGATCTTATATATTCCACTCTTGCAAACGCTGTTTCAAACGACGGCGTTATCGATGAATGAGTTACTGTTTTGTTTGGGGATGAGTAGTTTAGTGTTTTGGGCGATCGAAGGGCAAAAGTGGCTGATGCGACAACAGTCTCCTATCTACACTCATCAGCCATAGATCCTTCAGTTCGGGGACTTAGACAAAAAAATTACAGAATTTTTACAAACCCTTCTTGTTTGCTTGGTTGACAATAGGCTACCTTGGGGTATTATTTAGCGAGAAAAGACAATCCTCACGCATTAACGCACTTATCAAGGATTGAACCATGGCTACTGCTACCCAATCTCACAAGAAAACAGCACCTAGCAAAACCGAGAAATCTCTCAACAGCTTGATCCAGAATGAGATTACTCGTCTCTCAGAAGTACACGGCATTAGTCAATCTGAGCTAGAAAGTTTTGCGCAGTTTGTCATTGCCAACCATCGCAAGACCGACAAGCCACCAAAGCAATCGGCCAAACGACCAAAGCCGTTAAAACTAACAGAGCTTAAGCAGGCTATTTTCAAACAGTTCAGTGTCACTAATTTAACGGAACTCCGGAAATCAGGATCTTTCCAACTTGCAACCAGCAGTCTAGATAAACTAGATCTCTCTAAAATTGCAGGCTGGGAAGTTTTATATCGGAAACTCATTGGCGTGCTACCCCATGAAGTGAATGAACAGGGCTATGGGTGCATCAACGGAATTAATATTTTCAACTATGACATGCCCTGGCAAGCCTTTGGCTTGAATCCCCAAACAGCCAATACAGAACAAATCAAATCTGCATATCGAGATCTCAGCAAAATTTACCATCCTGATAATCGGGAAACAGGGGATGCCAAGATTTTCGATCGACTCACTGTTTTCTATAAAAGCCTCACGGAGACTTTCTAGACATGGCAGAAGTTTATATCACCGCTCAAGAACTCCTCAAAGCGCTTCAAGAGATCTCACCTAAGTTCAGTAGTCAAGACTTGATTGCACTTGAGGAATTTATTGATTCCGATCCTGATGACGAATGGGAGTTGAAGGAAGGCAAGGACTATCGAATCGCTATAAAAGCAACTGGGAAACGTGAATACACTGCATCAGGAGCCTATACGATCGCACGGTGCTTAGAAGCTCGGCAAAAAACAGGATTTTGGGCAAGGATTAAGGAACTGGTTTTGCATACTAAACGCAAAGTCCGCAGGGCATTTATTAATAAAAAAATTCTGGATAATTGTTCTTCTCTCGTCAAACGCAGAAGCCATTTTTGGATTTCCCGTGCTGACTTAGTTTCCATTTTGGGTACTAACTCCCAGACATTGACTCGAATGCTCGACAAGGCTAAGCAAATGCAATCTCCTCTGATTCAAGGGCAAGATTACGAAGATTTTGCAGATGGATCAGGTATCTATTTTTCCTTAGGTGGGATCTACAAAATTTCTCAAGTCTTCGGCAAAAGCTTGACACAGAAAAATCGTCGAGAATGGTGTGAAGAAGTTGGTAATACAATTCAGCCACAGGTGAACGACATTGTTGATACCATCAAAAATCGTGAAAACGAAATAGAAAGAGCGATGAGATACGTTCGAGAAAAGCGGGATAAGAAAACCTGTCAAGTGACCAAGACGAAGCAAGATAAAATTAATAGTCTGAAACTAGCTGTTCATCACTTGTATTCTCGGAATGCTTATCCTGCGATCGCGAGTAACCACGCAAACTTGATTACTATTTCCTGTGACGTTCATGATCAGTTTCATCAGGACTATATGGGTGGAACCAATAAACCTTGCACAATTGACGATTTTATTGATTTTGTGCAGCGTTACTATCCAGACAACACCTCTCTAGTAAATCAGTTGACTAGTTGGCGTGTCAGTCTGAATAATCCTCAGCCGATCGATCTCTCGAAGCCTCCCCACGTTTTATACTTGCCTGCTTCTCAATTAATAGGCTAATTCTCTTAACAGATTATTGTTCCACTATGGTGTGACGCCAGTACTAATCCATCTGCAAATACATCATGGTAGAGATCTGTTTTCACAGACTGCCTAAACTTAGCGAGGCTAAGGCAATGGATTAGTTCTGCATACCAACTTCTAGCGTAGCTGGTTAAACACTTCCTCAGTAATGCCCAACTGCTTCAAAATTTCCTGAAACAACCAACTTCCTATCTCCGCACTGCCATGAGTTGGAATAGTTGTTGCTCTGCCATCGGGATGTTTCCAGCGGGCATGACTCCCTTTGTGTCTAACCTTCTCAAAGCCCAACTTTTGTGCGACCCGCTCAATCTCTTTTGCTTTAGCAGGCATGGGTCACAGCCACTTCAACATCTTCAGGGAGTTCCTGCCCGACTTCTTGGTACTCATCCCAAATCATCTCAAACACATGGACAAGCTCAGCTTGAGCCTCTTCTGGAGTACTTCCCCAGGCATGACAACCCACAATAGCTGGAACATAGGCAACAAATGTGCCATTGCTGTCAGGACGTAGCACAACTGTATAATTTTTCAGCGATCTCATAGTTTAAGTGGAAAGAACATACAGCTAACATGAAGCTAACACAATTTTGCTGAATTCCGCTCAGCTTTAGCATTTTCACCTGCGATCGCTAGCCTGTAACTGACTTCCAGAAAATATCAAAAACTGATAGTACTTGTTTTGTCTACGAGACAATTGTCACGCTTCTCAACCCTAATGCAGGACTCAGCCCAACCGATCGCCTCACAAGTTCCCCAAATTTCCTCGCTAACCTACTGTATAGCTAGGCATTTCTCCGCGAGGAACCCACCATGCCCCTCACGTTAACATCCCCCGCGTTCACCCACAATCACCCCATTCCCGCCCTCTACACCTGCGACGGCAAAGATCGATCTCCGCCCCTGACTTGGTCAGGCATTCCCCCAAATACCCACAGCCTCGTTTTAATGATCGATGATCCCGATGCCCCCGATCCCAAAGCGCCTAAACTCACCTGGGTTCACTGGCTGTTGTATAACATCCCTCCCACGATCGACCACCTCGACGCAGGTTGCCAAAAACTTCCCCCTGGTACCCAAATAGGACTCAATAACTGGAACCGTGGGCAATACGGTGGCCCCTGTCCCCCGATCGGACAACACCGTTACTTCCATAAACTCTACGCCCTCGATATTGTTCTCCCTAATCTGCATAACCCCACCCAAGCCCAACTCCTCCAAGCCATGCACGGCCATATTCTGGACTATGCTGAACTCATCGGCACCTATCAGCGGGATCGGCAATCATAATCGAGGAATTGCCATGCGATTACCTACAGTAAGACCACAAGATTCAAGCCATCAAAAAACATCCTGAATTAAATTGAGGAACACCAGAATGACAACCGAACCAGAAACCCTAAAAACTGAGAGTACGGATTCAGATCTACAAATTGTTCCAACACCACCCCCCAGCGAAGTCAGTGACGAACTCGCTAAAGTCAAACAAGCTACCCAAGCCCTCGTGGATGCCCTACAAGGACTTGCCCAAGCCAAACTGCAAACCGCAAGCGACTTAACCGAAGAAGCCCACAAGAGCATCGACCAATCCGTCCAAGCACTTCGCAGCAAAGCCGACCAAAAGTGGCAAACTACAATCCACCAAGTGGCAGATATCGACACTCGCCTGACCAAAGCCGCCAAAGCTGCCTGGGAAGCCTTTACCACCCCAACCGTATCATCTGCTGAACCAGATACGACGGAGTCTCCATCCGAGGCTTCAAAAGACTCCAACGCTCCAGCAGACTCCCCCGTAGACTCATAAGTCCTTCCATCCTTTTAGCCTAAACTAGAGTCCAACGCCCGCCTACCTTCGGTTGTAGACGGGAATATTTTTGTTAGTCAATCGAGGATGTGAGGCTCTAATGACAGACGGCTGATGTGAATCGGTGATAATCTTGTCACAGTATTTCCTAGGTTGCTCACCATAGAGTAAAGGTTAGTGATGAATCTCAAAAAGTTATTCGTGATTTTAGTTGTACCGCTTCTCGTAATTTTCATGTTTGTTGGTTCAGTTACGGCACAAACGGGCCGCCAAGGACTGCGGAAAGAAGCCCTGGAAAATCCCCGTTTACCTAATTTTACGAGTATTTTTAATTGGGGCTTGAAGCTCAGTAATATCAAAGACTGGTATTTCTTTTCTGGAATTGCTGCGCAACAGCCGAGTTTTGCCGTGGTTGCACCGGGTAACTACATCGTTCAAACGGATTATGTTCTGAACGAGTTAGATATCTTCTTGAGACAGAACAAACTCGATCGCAGTGATATTATCCGTATCGAATTCACGCTTGTAAATGGGTATAGCGAGGCAGACTTCAACACCATTTTGGGAAGATTTGCAGGCTATTTCCAAAATGTAAAAGTGAAACCCGCTGCTGGTACTCTACGAGTCGTCAATGCATTAGCTTTTCCCGGTTTAGTTGTGGAGTATGAAGTCTGGTGCGCAAAATAGCCATCGATCGCCTTGTCCACTTTCGCACCCAACCACCAACGCCACCATGTCCCACCGCTTCGATTGGACAACTTGGATAATCGGCTATTGGTCATGGTGGCGGGTTTTACGCATTTTCCTATTGGGCTACGGCACGATCGCTGCCTACGGATACTTTTTGAGCGATCGCCAAATGTTTCCTGCCCCCACCCCCAGCTATACCGATCGCCCCGACATCCTTAAACTCACCACCTCCAACCAGCAACAAATCTCTGCCCTCTACCTCAACCACCCCACCGCACAATACACCCTGCTCTACAGCCACGGAAATGGGGAAGACCTCGGCAGTATCCGCCCCCATCTCACCAAACTCAACCAACTCGGCTTGCGCATCTTTGCCTATGACTATCGCGGCTACGGCACCAGCCAAGGCCAACCCTCCGAATCCGCCACCTACGACGATATTCAAACGGCTTACAACTACCTCACCACCCACCTTAAAACCCCACCCAAAAAAATTATCCTGATGGGTCGGTCGATCGGCAGTGGCCCTTCGGTTCACTTAGCCACGCAAAAACCCGTCGCTGGCCTGATTCTAGAAAGTGCCTTCACTAGCATTTTCCGAGTCATCATCCCCTTTCCGGTGCTGCCCTTTGACAAGTTTCCTAACCGCGATCGCCTGCCTCAAGTTCGGTGCCCCGTCCTCATTATTCACGGCACCCAAGATTCTGTCATTCCGTTCCACCACGGCCAAACTCTCTACGAGACGGCTAATCCCCCTAAGACCCTCCTGACGATCGCGGGAGCCGACCACAATGATGTCAGTGGAGTAGGAGGGAGGCAGTATTGGCAAGGCATCCAAGCTTTCCAGAAACAATTAACGACCCCCTCAACCAGCCGCCATTAGCCACAACGGAGTTCTATCCCCTCACCCACAAAAATTCACCCATGAAAAAGCCTAACCCTAAAATGGGCTAGGCTCTAGAGCTACTCTCTCTTACAAACTTTGAATAGATTCAACAATGCCTATCAATGGATAGACAGCCGATCGAAGTGATGGCCTGACTTACAGATCGCCACCACGTAGAAATAGCAGAAACACGATAACCGGGCCTGCTACCACAATGAGAAACAGAGTTAATAACTGGAAAATAACCGTAAAGTTGATTGCACTCAAGAAGTCCATTGATCCGTGATCCTCCCAAACTAGCCCAAGAAACCTCGAAGTCTTAGCTGCAATAACGCATATTTTATCGGTCGAAGGCGTCAACCTTAAAGAAGTTTACAAAACTCCAAAAAACTCAATTTACAGGATCCCCTGTAACTGGGTTTGACTGGATCACGTAAACTTTCGTGCCCCTAGTTTCTCATATCCTGTGTTCCGATGGCGCGATCGAATCCGGGTTTCTTGCTCAAGAAAGACTGAATCTAGAGTTTACGGGGACAGAAATCAATACTGATCGATCTCCTTATAGGAATGCCCATGGACTTTCACCCCATAACCCTGGACAATGAACCTCTGTCTTGTTACTATCCCTGTCTTATGACTATCCTTCACCACTAGACCCATGGCTACCTGGCAATGCATCAAAAACTGCGGGGCGTGCTGCCAACTGGATCCTAACGATCGTCCAGATCTAGAGGACTACCTCACGCCGGAAGAATTGATGCTCTACCTCAGCATGGTTGGCGAAGATGGCTGGTGCATTCACTTCGACCACACCACCCGCGAATGTTCCATTTACGAGAAACGGCCTTCTTTTTGCCGTGTCACTCCAGAGACCTTTGAACAGATGTTTGGAGTCACCGACGACGAGTTAAACGACTTCGCGATCGACTGCTGCCGGGAGCAAATTGAAGCAGTTTACGGCGATCGCAGCCTGGAAATGCTCAGCTTCGATCGGGCGGTTGGGATCTAGGAATCCCTGCTGTAGAAAAGGGTCGTTGTGAATCTGTGCTATAAATATGAAAAGAAAATGAAAACGGCCCAGCGGCATGACACCCTTAAACCTCGCACCGCCCAAACCTATCCTTCCCGACAGTCCCTCTCACCCGACGGCAGCCAACACTTCAACCGCTACCTCGGGGGTCTTTAATTGCTTTCTTTCCACCTTTGTCACAATTTTTCTGGCGGAATTGGGTGACAAAACCCAAGTCGCGACCTTGCTGATGAGTGCCCAATCCCATGAGCCTTGGGTTGTTTTTGCAGGAGCGGCCTCTGCCTTAGTTGCCACCAGTTTGGTAGGTGTCCTCATTGGTCGTTGGCTCACCAAATTCTTAAAACCCCGCACCCTGGAACTGTCAACGGGCGTGATCCTGGCTGTTGTTGCAACGTTGCTCTTCATTGATGTCGCAGGGATGTAACCACCATGCATTGGCACTTACTCGGCCTGAGTTTTATCACCGTTTTTTTGGCAGAACTGGGCGACAAAAGCCAACTTGCCGCGATCGCTTTAAGTGGTAATGCTAAATCAGCCAAAGCCGTCTTTTGGGGAACAGTGGCAGCCCTCGTTCTAGCCAGCCTGATTGGGGTTTTAGTCGGAGAAGGCACCGCTCAGATTTTGCCAACCCGTTGGACGAAGCTCATTGCAGCGATCGGGTTTGCAGTCATGGCGGTGCGGCTTCTCTTCTTTAGCAATAACGAAGCAGATGCTCCCAATGAATCCGAATTAGTGGGTCAATCGGAAACTCCGTTGCAGTAGCAGACCTAAGCAACCTAATTTGACAATCTCCAGTCCCCAGTACAGAAAATGAAACTGATTCATCGCTGCGGGAACAATTGCTTCACTTCCATCCTGCAGGTTGAGGCCCATGGCACTCATTTGGGGAGCTAGGACGTAGGTGAAAATCAGCGCGATCGCCAGAGTCACTAGGGCTAAGGGGATATTGCGTAGCGCAGCTTCCCGTTGCACCTTGGGTAATTGTTGCTTCCAAAGAAATCCACTCAGGACGATCGCGCCACAGAGAACTTCAAAATGGTTAAAATTCCCAAATAACGCATATCCCACCGTCGCGAACTCGCTCTGACTCATCATGCCAGCCCAATACAAACTGGGGAGCACGAGAAAATCTAGAAATAAGCTACCACTGAGCCACAGAGCCAGTGTGCCAATCATACATAAATGCCAGGATGAAACTGACCAAGCTAGGACAGGGGAATCGGAAGACGTTGAGTTTCCTCTCGGTTGACTGAGCATCATCTCACCTACTTTAAGAATTCAAAAGTTAATTCTTTACACCGTGACAGTTGTAGCGTGTGGAAATTCAGGGTGAGCATCGTAAAAGATTAGAGGAAGGATAAATTCAAAAGACGATCTCTCCCAACCATTCTCACTCTTGTACTAGCCAATTTAATCGTTCTTCAATCACCTTCATTTCAAGTCCAGTGATTGCTGAAATGGCTTACTTTTAGCCTAACAAAAACAGCTCGAAATGCTCAGAAAACTAAGCTAAAAATCATATTTTGCAATGCATGGATAATATTGCCGTTTTCCATGGAAAGCGGGTCTCATGAAGAAACCCGCTTTCACGACAGTCAACGCTCGACAGTTAAATAAGACGCCCTTCAACCATCTTGTGAAGATTTGACATGGACTAATTTTGAGCTTCACCAATTAGCGATTGAAAGAGAACAAAAATAAATCTTCAAAGAACATCCTTCAGCTTAAATTAAACGCTAACAAAGTCAGCTTAATCTTGAAGTCATGATCTTGAAGTTGTTTACTTTTGCTAAGAGAGTCTTGAAGAGTCAAATACCTCTCTTAAATGTCTTACTTGTTTAAGCTATCATTTTCCCAGATTCACCAACTCTTTTTTTAACAAAGCCAAACCGACTTTAACAGAAGTATAAATTTACGATGAGTCCTCACTATTTCAATCGGTTTGCAACGATCGCGATTCTCGGAGGGATTCTAGGCTTAGCCGTCCTTGGCAGTCGCGCAATGCCGATCGGGGCCGTCCAATTACAGGATGGCACGGTCTACTTCAACCAGCCACCCCGATTGGTAGACGCCATCACCACCAGTACCATTGCCAACGATTGGACGGCAACTTACTATTTCACGATCGCCCTTCCAGCGAAAGCTGGGGAATCCCTCCAAAAGGTCACAATCACCCAAGCCGAGGGCATCGATCGGATTAACTTTTCAACCGAGCAGATTGCCGCTTTCGTGGGGCAGCCCCCGCAATTAGGACAACCTCTGACGATCTCAAATCGCCAAATCGATCGTCCCAGTCGGACAGTCACGATCGGCTTTGATCCAGCCATCCCCCCCGGACAGACCGTGACGATCGCCCTCGATCCCCAACGGAATCCTTTCTCTGAAGGTGTTTACTTGTTTGGAGTAACCGCCTATCCCCAAGGCGAAAAATCCCACGGTCAATTTTTAGGCTATGGGCGCTTTCACTTTTATCGTGGGGTTGGCTACTTTTTGCGCTAGAAGTTAGCTTTGCGCTAGTAGTGAGCTTTGGAGTTTGGACTAAACGCAATTTTCTATGCTGGGTAGCGGTTTCGTAGATATTTAAACCACTACAGGTCAAGTATTTCTTGAGTGAGTCCAAAGTCCAGTTAGGGATTTGCAAAGAAATAATATCCCATCTTCATTCCCCTACTCTCCTACCCTTTTACTCTCCTACCCCTACCCAATTGAGATTTTATTTATGCGCTGTTCCCTTAGCTGCTAAAAGTGAGCTAGAAGTTACCCAAACGTCCCGCCATTCCAGCCCCACATAGCGCCTTTTGCATCGCTGAATTCAATGTAAATTCGGTTAACCGGAACCCCCAAGGCTTGTTCAAGCTGCTTACAAAAGTCCTGACTCATGGCTTGTGTTTGCTTCGACGTCATGGAACCAATGCTTTTCACTTCCACATAACAGGTGGGATCGGTCGTCCCAGCAAAGGTCATGGGTTGCCCGCCTTCCAGCGCCGTCATCACGTACGACTCCGGCTTGCCCGTATGCTTGGCGAGGCTAGCAGAAAGTTGTTTGAGTAATCTCGTGACCTGAATATCGTCAGTTGTGGCAGAGGTTTTTACTTGGATGAGGGGCATTTTCAATTCCTCACAATCGATCCTGCCCAGCATACCAAAGTTACCCGCATCCCAAAGTGAAAATATCCCAATGTGAAAATGGGAGGCGATCATCATTCGATCTCCTCCCATTTTCACAAGGCTCAAGGACTTATATGCAACTGTCTTGTATGCAACTGTCTTGTGTGCAACTGTCTTGTAGGTAACTGTGACAAGTCAGTAATGCGTTGCTGTTAATTTCAGTTGGTGGCGACAGTCAGGAGTTACTCAGCTTGATTAGCTTGACGACGACGCACTTTCAGCGCGCCAGCAGCCGTCAGACCCAGCAGAGACAGCACGACAGAAGGTTCAGGAACGTCCTTACCTAGGAAAGCATCGACGTTTTTCTTGCCCACATCGACCACAAAGATGGTGTCATTAAAGTCACGATCGGATACTTCACCAAATTTGCCCTGCTTAGACTTACCTGTTCCGTACAGATCCTCAAAGCCCATCAGCAGGTAACCAGTACCTTCGATTGCGTAGGCAACAACGTGCTGCAACTTATCGGGATTCGCAGCATCCTTAGTGCCAAAGATGTAGGAATCACTGCCACGATTCAAGCCATCGGCCCGTAGAGAAAAGTCGAGTTGGCTACTACCTTTGATGGTACCTAGCTTCACGCCATCGCCAAACTTCAGCGCGTTACCACCCCAAGCGCCCGCACAACCTGCTCCCGAGCAGGAAATATCTTTAAACACCAAACCTTGGGTGTTGGTGGAACCCGTGGAGGTGAACGCTAACTGGTTCCGGTAGCCTGCACCCTCGTTGATGAAATAGGTAGAAACGTTGTGATCGTATTTCAGGGCCAGTTTAGTGGGATCCAATTTAAACTGACCACTGTTTTGGATCGCCAACCCTTCTTGTTGAACATATTTTTGGAAGGGAGCGTCGTTGAAGCCCGTTTGAGATTTGCTCAGAATTTGGGGCTGGGGCATGTCCCACACAGAATTAGCCGATGCAGAAGCGGCTTGAGCAGTCATGCCGATCAAAGAAGCCGCGACAAAGAATAAACCGGTAGAAAATTGCTTGTTCATGTCAAATCAACTGAGTGTAGCTAGCGGTAGGCTTGAGCGATGCCTGCTGGTTTTAGCGGTATCTTTTTACACTTGTAACCTACGGATTGAGGATTGCCTAGAGTACACTCACTGTCTTTGTCAAAGGCTTAATTTATGGGATATGAGCCAATGATTATACGGATTTTGATTAATTAACCTTTGATCTAAATCAGTAGCAAAATCTTCAGTTACGTCCATTACTTCTGTAAAAATACAGTCTGATTAACTCGAAAAAGATGGGAACACGAGCCATCAGAATTGTCTTGAGGGGAAAGGTCAGTTAAGTTACCTAGCGAAGATCTCGTAGAATAGGTGCCTCAGAGATGTCCCTCATCCAAGAACAACAGGTTGCGATCGCCGCCGTCCGGTCAGCCGCCCAGATTTGTGAAAGGATTCGTACCCACAATGCCATACAGGTTGTTGGCAAAGCGGATGCCAGTCCTGTGACGGTGGCAGATTTTGCGGCGCAGGCCATTCTCTGCCAAGGCATTGCTACAGCATTTCCCCAGGACGCGATCGTTGCAGAAGAATCAGCCAGTCTTCTTCGCCAAGCTGACTATACTCGCCTCCTCCAGCAAGTGACGGATTGGGTCCGCTCTGAAGTTCCTCCAGCGACGCCCGAACAAGTCTGTAATTGGATTGATCTAGGTCAGGGCCAAGTGAGCGATCGCTTTTGGACCATCGACCCGATCGATGGAACTAAAGGATTTATACGAGGGGCCCAATACGCGATCGCCGTGGCATTGATTGAAGCGGGAACCGTTCAACTGGGCGTATTAGGCTGCCCCGCCTTAAAGTTGCCAGGATTTCCCGCAGGCATCATCATGAGTGCAATCCGAAACCATGGAATTGTCATTACATCACTGGAAACGGGGGCAACCCAACCCTGGAAATCCTTTGCTCCAACCATTTTGCGCCTTGCAGAAAGCGTGGAAGCTGGTCATGGTAACCCTGAATTACAACGGCAGGTTGCCCACCAAGCAGGCTGTACAGAACAACCTCTCCCTATGGATAGCCAAGCGAAATATGCCGCGATCGTAGGGGGCCAAGCAGCGCTTTATATGCGGCTGCCGTGGGTTACAAGGCCGGACTATCGAGAAAATATTTGGGATCATGCAGCAGGTAGCCTGTTGATTGAAGCCGCCGGAGGAACCGTGACGGACATGCACGGTCAGCCCTTGGAATTTGCCTTGAGTCACCAACTAGTTAATAATGCAGGCATTATTGCGAGCTTGGGCCTTGATCACGATCGGGTCATTGCATCCCTCCCCCAGGAAACATCCCCAACCACCGATGGTTGCCCCCTTATTCCTTAACAGGTCGATCGCACCAGACCTGATCCTTTAGGGATTTGCAAAGAAATAATATCCCCTCTTCATTCCCCTACCCTCCTACCCTTTTACTCTCCTACCCCTACCCAATTGGGATTTTATTTATGCGCTGTTCCCTTACAGTGGTTCAGGATGCTCGTAGGCCGGATCATTGAATTTACGTTTGACGATGTAGCGCTGCACCAGCTTGGGTAAATCCCCTCGGTGGCCCATGACAATTAGAATATCTTCCCGTTCCAAAATGAGCGATCGGCGGGGATGAATAATCATGTGGCCATCGGCCTTGCGTAGCGCCACTATGATAAACGTTCCCTTCCCCCGCGCCTCTAACGTTCCCACGGTGCTACCCAGCAAGGGTGAATTGGGCGAGATCGCCACTTCATCCACCTGCACATCCACCTTAGAGAGTAACTCATTCAGCGTATTGCGTCCGTCCCCTTCATCCAAAAAATCCAGGGTGGCAGGATGGGTAATCATATGGGCAATCCGAGCCGCACTGATTGATGCGGGCAAGATCACCTGATCAGCCCCCGCCAAACGCAATTTTTTTTCCGTTGATGGAATTTCTCCCCGCGCCAGAATTCGGAGTTCGGGGTTGAGTTCCCTGGCTGTTAACGTAATAAAAACATTCGTGGCATCATCCGGCAACACAGATGCCAGAACGTGTGCCCGTTCAATGCCCACCGCCTTCAGAATATCCTCATCCGCCGCATTGCCCGTTTTGACTAAATATCCTAAGGATTCAGCAATTTCCGTTCGATCGGGATCGTTGTCAATCACCACAAATGCAATGCGAGCTTCCTCCAGCCGTCGGGCCAAAATTTGGCCAATTCGCCCAAAGCCACAAATAATGGCATGGTGTTCCAACATTTCAATCCCGCGAACCATGCGCCGTTGCCCTAAAACGTCCTGTAACTCGCCTTCGGTAATCATTTGAATAAATCCCCCTACGATATACACGGCTGAAGAGGTACCGGAAATAATGACAAAAATTGTGAAAATTTTCAGTTGTGGTGTATTGATGGGACAGGCTTCTCCATACCCCACGCCAAACACTGTGATCACAACCATATAGGTTGAATTGAGCCAGGTACAACCGCCAGCGCGATAACCCGCGATCGCCGTAATCAACGTCGCGCAGAAGACTAAAAAACCTGTCAGGATGCGTTTAACCGGGGTTTCCATTCTAAGGAAAGGCCAAGGCGGCTCTAAGAACGATGAAGTAGAATAGTAAACAGAACAAACGTAAAGAACTGTATCAAAGAAACTCCTATGGTGCTGTTTGGATTTGGCAAAAAAGCGACAATGCCCGCAAAAGAGAGTGCATTGCCTGGACGGGCTGAACAAATGCCAGTTCCGGCACAGCACTTTGTCAATGGCAACCCCCTCAAGCCCCCCTTTCCCGCTGGAATGGAGATGGCAATCTTTGGCCTAGGCTGCTTCTGGGGTGCAGAACGCAAGTTTTGGCAACAGGAAGGCATCTACACAACGGCTGTGGGCTATGCAGCGGGATACACCCCCAACCCAACCTATCAGGAAGTTTGCAGTGGCATGACAGGACATAACGAAGTTGTCTTCGTTGTTTATGATCCCAAGGTGATTAGTTACGGCGACTTGGTGCGGGTCTTTTGGGAAAGTCACGATCCAACCCAGGGGATGCGCCAAGGGAATGATGTGGGTACGCAGTATCGATCGGGAATTTACGTCTATTCCGATGAACAGCTTAAGGTGGCTGAGGAAAGCCGCGATCGCTATCAAGCGGAACTCGCAAAAGCAGGTTATGGCAAGATCACGACGGAAATCCTGGATGCACCAGAATTTTACTACGCAGAGAGTTACCATCAGCAGTATTTAGCCAAAAATCCTGGCGGGTATTGTGGACTGGGGGGAACCGGAGTTTCTTGTCCAGTGGGAGTCTTGTAGATGAAATAACAGGTTGGCTGATGGAAGGGCATGGGGAACCGTGCCCTTTTATGTGGGTTTATGGGGTGTGTTTCATCAAAACATGGGGGAGGAGCAAGGTAAATGGAGCCAATTTGGTTAGGACTCAGTTTACTATCACTGATGATTTGGAGTTATCTGTTGCTTTGGCGAGGACAGTTTTGGCGGACTAATCAACAGTTAACGAACTGCCCATTCCAAGGAGGCGATCGGGTACCGTCTATTGCAGTCATCATTCCCGCCCGTAACGAAGCGGAGGTGTTGCCGATTTCCTTGAGATCGTTACTCACTCAAAACTATGATGCATCAAAATTAACGATTTGGTTAGTCGATGATCATAGCGAAGATGGCACCGCAGATGTAGCCAGACAGATTGCAGAAGTCGTTGACAAAACTGAGCAATTGCACGTATTGTCAGCGGCAGCCTTACCCAAAGGGTGGACTGGAAAACTGTGGGCCTTGGAACAGGGAGTCAATCACGCGATCGCCCAACAGAATCCTGATTACTTACTGCTAACCGATGCAGATATTGAACATGCCCCCGATAATCTCAGTCAATTGGTTGCAAAAGCTATACACGACGATCGTGAGTTAGTTTCACTCATGGTTAAGCTACGGTGTAAAAGTTTTTGGGAGAAATTGCTGATTCCAGCCTTTGTCTTTTTCTTTGCAAAGCTTTATCCCTTTACTTGGGTCAATAATCCCCAACACCCATTAGGGGCAGCGGCAGGCGGTTGTGTATTGGTTAAACGCAAGGCGATCGAACGCATTGGGGGCATTGCCTCCATTCGCGATGCCTTAATTGATGACTGTACCTTAGGGCGAACCATTAAAGGAACTGGCAATCATCGCATCTGGTTAGGATTGACCAATACAACCCATAGCCTACGTTCCTACGATACGTTGGAAACCATTTGGACAATGGTCACCCGAACGGCCTATACCCAACTGAATTATTCTCCAGTTTTGCTAATAGGAACCTTAGTAGGGATGTTTTTGGTGTATCTGGTTCCTATCGTAGGAATTACTATCGGACTATTGTCTGGCAATGTAATGATTACAATCGCCAGTGTGATTCCCTACCTGTTTATGACGATCGCATATCTCCCAACAATACAGTTTTATCAATGTAATCCGATATGGAGTTTAACCCTTCCTGCGATCGCATTTTTATATACCCTAATGACGATCGATTCCGCCCGTCGGCACTGGCAAGGCAAAGGTGGCCAATGGAAAGGTAGAACCTATTAATCCATGCATTAATACATTCGTTAGCTTGCTGATTAATTTGTTGGTCAACTAAACAGTCAACAAGCTGATAGCTCGTTAATTAAATGACTGATTAACTGATTAGTTAACTCGTTGGTTAACTCGTTGGTTAACTTGTTGGTTAATTGCGACCTTTCCTGAAAATGACGAAATTCAGCTCGAGTTCAGCCTGGATTATTTCATTTTACGGATGTCATGTTTGATCGCTTCTAAATCGATGTAGCGATCGGCGACGTTGATCAAACTATCGCTCGTCATTGTGCGGAGGCTGACCAGTTCAATTTGCGTACCACGATAGCTCACCGAATTGACCGCGTAGGCCAAATCACCATCGCCACTGAGAAGCACTACTGTACTGCAATGTTCCGCCAGCGTAATCATATCTACTGCGATCTCAACATCAAGATTCGCCTTCTTAGATCCATCGGGTAATTGCACCAACTCCTTCGTTACGACCCGATAACCATTGCGCCGCATCCACAGCAAGAATCCCTGTTGCTTTTCATTGCTCAGATCAACGCCAGTGTAGAAATACGCCCGAAGTAGACGACGTCCCTTCAGTAACGCACAAAGCAGCTTGGCATAGTCAATTTCAATGTCCAACTGCAACGCAGCGTAGAATAAGTTAGAACCATCAATAAAAATTGCCACCCGATCGTCCTGATCCCAACCCCAGGGCTGATCTTGCTCTTTGGGCATCCAAGACACGGAGGGTGAATACATACTACCTACATTAGTGCCCCGCTTCGATACAACTTGCATAGCATGGTGCCTCTAAATGGATCCGGCTTTACCAGTGCATTGATTAACTCGTCGTTTAATCAATTTTAAATCTTAAGGTTTTCTTTAGATTCTGTTGGTCAGACTAGTAGGTTTGCCTGAAGAAAGTCAAGCGAATTTCATATATTGAAATCATTACAATTGCGCTGATCCCTAATGGCTTCTGCAAAGAAGTCGCTTCTCAAACCAGCAGGCGTGGAGTGGGTCATGATCAAAAAACGAGAGCCGCCAGAGCAGACCCTCGTTATGCAAGATTGAGTTAACAGATGTCGGTTAAAAATCAGGTTGATTCGACAATATAAGGTCTATCAACATAAGGTCTATCAACCTAGGTGCAAAGCACCGTCCTTTTTAACCAGAAACTAGCCAATTTTCAGCAATTCCACCTCAAACACAAGCGTGGCATTCGGCGGAATGGGGCCAATGCCACGGGATCCATAACCCAATTCTGGGGGAATGATGAGTTTACGCTTGCCACCCACCTTCATGGTCGATAGTCCTTCATCCCATCCCTTGATCACCTGACCTGCACCCAGGTTGAAGGCAAAGGGTTGGTTACGATCGCGGGAACTATCAAATTTCGTGCCATCGGTAAGCGTACCTGTGTAATGCACATAGACCTTCTGGCCTGATTGGGGTTGAGCCCCAGTGCCTTCAACAATCTCTACATACTGAAGGCCAGAGTCAGTCGTGATCATCTTTTCATCCATTGGTTTCGTCTCAGTTGTGGGTTCTGGAACAGAGGGATTCAATTTAGACGCTTCGGCAATCACCACATTTGCAACCATATCCGCCATGGATTGCTTAGGCGCAAAATTTGCCGCGATCGCCTCATCTTTACTTCCGGTTAACTGTGCTATCAACAAAACAGCCGCACAGGCCACGACAACACCCAAACTAATCAGAATTTCTTTCATTGATGAAAGCTCCTCGGGAAGGCTCCTGAATTGTATCTCGGTTATTATTGTGACACTGAGTAGATTGAAAGTAGATCAAAAATGCCCAATCATCTGTGGGTATAATTTCCCCAACATCCCTCATTCGTGTGAGCAGAAAAAACCTGCTCTCCAAAAAGAGACTGCAAAGTTAGGCTGGGTAAGGCTGTCTGCCCGAATTTCATTCAAGCAGACTCGATTGTTCTACTGACAACTTACTCATTCAATTTGGCTGTCCCTTGCACAGCAGATCCTCAGAAGTCTGATTGAGTCGCATTACCGGGAAACAATACGTTCTAGCAGCACTGATTCTAGTCACACTATTATTAGACGCAAGACTAGACCCAAAACTAGCTCCAAGCCCTAATAAAGCCTGCCCCTAAATCGTTAGAACAAGTTGCTTAATCCCAAATCAATCCCAAATCAATGCGTGATTGCAACAGATCCGATCCCCTTAAATCCCCTTCAATCAGGACTTTAAGAGAATTTGGCCCAATTCCCCCTTCATCAGGGGGCGAGGGAAAATCAGATCTGTTGTATTGATCAATTCATTTGGTAGTAAGTCAACACGATAGGATTCGCAATTTCGACTCCAGCCCCGCAATCTCTGCTGAAATGAAATCGCTAAAATGCAATTGCTAAACTGCAATCGCTGAAATTGCATCACTCAGAATGAGTGCTTGAAATAGAACAGCCCCTAGCGCCAACTTTTGTTTTCGAGATCTCGAACCTGCCGCTCAAGGCGATCGATTCTGCCCCGTAGCTCATCGACCTCCGATTGACGAGCAACGCCCATATCTTGCATGATGTTCTTGATTTGCCGTTGAAATTGGACTTCAAGATCACCCTGGTTGGTTTGGAGTTGCTTGAGCAAATCATTGATGAAGCCAGTGGCTTGATCGGGATTAAGTTTGCCTTCTCGCACCCATTGATCGCCCACTTCTTTGAGCTTTTCTGCTGCGAGGGAAGTCGTTCCTACGCCTAGCAACAGAAGTTGTGTTAGCCAGTTGTTGTTATCCATTTCGTCTCACCTGTCGGTGCAATTTGTTCTATTGTGTCAAAGCTGAGAAAAGACGGGAATGCGGTTTTCTAGTCGGGAACCGAAGAGAAACCGAACTTTTGGTAATTAATTAGAAAATAAAGATTAGTCATGATGATAATGGAGATCCGTGATGGTGATTGAATGGCTTAGGGTAAAAGTACCGATCGAACTTCGAGAGCGTTACATTGAACAGGATGCAGCCATTTGGACTGCGGCATTGGCCAACTGTGCAGGTTTTATGGGGAAACAAGTCTGGACTAATCCTCAGGATCCCACGGAAATTGTAATGGTGCTGCAATGGGCCAGCCGCGATCAGTGGAAAGTCATCCCTGCGGACTGGTTAGAATCCCTCGATCGGGCCTTTATCGCAGCCATGGGTCAAGCTTTCCCATTGATTGAAACT
The DNA here is from genome assembly GCF_050753345.1 of Alkalinema pantanalense CENA528. Classification (NCBI taxonomy): domain Bacteria; kingdom Bacillati; phylum Cyanobacteriota; class Cyanophyceae; order Leptolyngbyales; family Leptolyngbyaceae; genus Alkalinema; species Alkalinema pantanalense. The sequence continues at coordinate 147,355 of NZ_JBLZFX010000001.1, forward strand.
GGAGAGTACCATGTGGTTTCTAACACACCATCCCATCAGCCCTCCCCTTAAATCGATCGGCCACCCCAATTACATGGATGAAGTCCTTCTATGCGCCATTGTCCCAAGTGTCACCAATTAATCCGCGCCAAAGAGGTGCAATGTCCCCATTGTGGAGCGACGCTCAAAGCCTTTGGCCATGAAGGAATTGATTTGTTTCACGCCGTTGGCGATGCCCCCCTTTGCGAAACCTGCACCTACCACCTAGACAACACCTGCACCTACACCAAGCGACCAACTGCACGGGAATGCACCCTCTACCGGGATGTTCATCATCAGCCTGTGCCTGCTGCCAAGCCCAAAGCGCCCGCACCCTTCAGCCCAGCCTGGTTCCGACAAAATCCCGGCCTAGTCGCGATCGGGGGGTTAGTTCTCATCAGTTTACTGTTAGCTCTTTGGCAGCGGCGGTAGGGTTCAGGGTTAACAGATCGGCTTAGTTTGTACGTCCTTCCTTGTTGATACAACCGGGACGATCTTTCACATGCTGGCACACCCGTTGATAGAGCACTTCCCGCGTCGATTTTGCTCCTGTTGAAAAAATGACCATATCCTGGCCAATTAATTTCTGGATTTTGACCCCGCAGATCGAACAGACCTGAATATTTGCTTGACTCATACCATCTCCACGGGGCTATTTCGACCCCACGATTTAAACCGATTTCCTTTAAACCGTAAAGTATCGAATGTGTCGAAAGCAAATTTCCACCCATTTTGGTCTGGGCAGGATTGAATACCTCTTCTATCCCACAGCTCGTTGCCATCTTAACTGCTAGATTTTATTCGGCTAGATTTTATTCGGCTAGATTTTGTTTGAAAGACGTTCCATCTTTTTCCACGGCAAGCTAAGTTTACCCGTCAAGCTCTGGAAATAAATTCCCCCTACCGCAATTAAAAACACACCGTAGGCCACACCCTGCACCATAAAGAGCCGTTGCGTATATCCAAACAACGCACTCAAAATTAGCCCAGGGAACTGATCATCTGGCAACACCTTGCTGAAATTCCACACCATTGGCCCCAAAATACAAGCCCGATTTTCCGCCTTCACAAATCGCTCTTGGAAAAAACACAAGGCCGCTGACTTCCGATCGAGACTCGCCAGTGCATTCAACGCCACATCAAAATGACCGAGTGCTGTTACGACCAATCCCACTATGATCATTAGCAAAAGCACCCCCATCACTATGAAAAACTTGCGTAAATTCAAGCGAACACCTAGCTTGAACAACATTACCCCGATCGCTACAGCACCCGCTAAACCAGCCAAAGTTCCCAATGCAGGCACCAATCCCTGCTGAAACTTTGCCGAAATAAACAACACCATTTCAAATCCTTCACGAATCACCGCGAAAAAGATGAATGCAAACACGCCCCAAGCGGCCTTCGCCTGGTTCAGCGCCGCATGAATCGCCCCTTCCACATCCGTTTTCAACGTGCGGGCATTCTGCGTCATCCAGATCAACATCCAACTCAACAGCCCGATCGCCATTAGGCTAAAAACACCCTCCAGCAACGGCTCAAACACTGGGCCATACTTCTCGTTGGATTGTCCTAACGAAACTCCCGCACAGTGCGACCATTTTCCTGGGTAACGGTGCCGTAGTCAAACTCCCGCAGAATTTTTAAGGGACTGATGCCAGACCCATGGTGCATGTCCTCTTTAGGCAAGGGGGGAATGGTCACAGCAGCCGATCGACTCCTCGATCGCTACAGTTGCGAAAGACCGATCGCTGCACCACCTGTCGCTCCTACCAGAAGCCTGATTGTAACAGTTGTCGTCGATTTAGCAAGGGGGTACTTGATGTCCACGGTCTTGTTCTCAGTCTACGATCGTGCCCTAACGCCACAGTCTCACCGTCATTTTCCACAGTCAATTGGGGCTATTTAATGAGAAAAGGTATTGTCTAAGCCATCATCGCATTTTTTCGAAAAGGCGGGTAGAGGATCGGCAGAATTAATGAGATCGATCCATATATGCTTCATCAGTCTTGCCATTCCCCAGTTTACATCAGTCATTCAGCGGACAACAGGAACTTCCCATCCAAAAAAATAATTGCAACTCTCTGTCATTTGGTAAATTTATCTGCTAAGGTGAAAGCAAATAGTTGATTATTAATCGCAATAAGACTACTCGGTGGAACGTCAAACGCATCCTCATCATCCAGGAATGCGGACAGGATAGGGATTCAAGCCTATTAGGAAGGATACACAGACCAGAGAGATCAGGCATGCCCCGTCCACAGCCTCGCCCAATCCAAATACCCTCGTTCCAATCCAAGTCCAGATCAAACCGTCCAGATAGCGCAATTAGGTTAGCCATGGGTAAGAAAGCAGGTTTCAAACATCACCAGGAAACGCAATACCGTCTTGCAGGACAGTTCCTCGGATTTTGGCAGAAGCAGGATGGAGAGATTAAAGGACTACGGCTCCAAACGCCGTTGGGTGAACAGGGCCTGAAAATCGGGAAAAAACTACGGAGCCAACTTTTAACAGTACTGACGCCAGGGAGCTGGGTGGAAACTATTTGCGATCGCCGGATTGATTTCACAACAGGTCACGTCATCCTGAAAGTTGATTCGATCGAATCCATCAGCATTGCTTGGCCCACTCAAAAAAATGGATCAGAACCCATTGTTGAGACTGTTCCGGCTAATACCGTAGACATCAATACAGACAGGGATCTACAGGTTGTCGGTATGGGTACAGTTACACCGTTAGTTCAGGCAGCCCCCCCCTGTAAAAAAGCCAAAATTCTGATGTGCCAAAAATCTGACTGTATGAAGCGGCAGGGCAAAGCCGTTTGTCAGGCATTGGAGGCTGCATTACACGATCGGCAATTAACGGAATTTGTTCAAGTCAAGGGCACGGGTTGTTTAAAGCATTGTAAGGCAGGGCCCAACTTGGTCGTGGATAAGGTGCGCTACAGCAAGGTGACACCAGAGGAAGTCCCCGATCTATTGGACAAGCATTTTGTGGCGCAGTTGGCCGCTAGTTAAGCACCAGTTGATGCAGGGCCACATGCTAATAACACTGGTTAGAAAACTGTTCAACCTAGAGAAGCCATTTCAGACTAGAGCCCCTTTTCAGTGTTTAGGGGCTCATTCAAGCTGATGTAATTTGTCCAAAACGACTCAGATGGGGTAGATTACCTCAATCTTCTTGCGGCAACTGATCGATTCAGGACAAAAGTCAAAATTAGGAATTGACAGTGGGAGGGGTTTCAGGAGGTTCGATCGCACCACTGAAGGGGAAATCCCCTAAGTAAGCTGGGATGCCATCCCACCTAATCCCCCAAAACTGAGTGTTTCAGCAATTTTCTTGTAATTTTATGCGATGAACAAAAAAATATGGTTTTGAGCCAAGAATTATTAAGCCCTCATAAAGTGTCTACTCCAACCTTGCCACTCTCCGTAGGATTGCATACGATGTATCGGAGTAAGGCAACTAGCCTCCGGAATTACGACTAGGCGAAATCACTAGGCAAATTCACACAGAATCAGGTTCTCCTTCATCTACCGCATCGTCCTTCGCTTGATTTTTAGACTGGATGACTTCCTTCTGCTGGAATCTACTTAAGATTGCCTCCAGGACTTCCCGTTTAAACATCAGTGCGATTCTACTCACAAATAACGAAGAGGTAGATTCTCATGACTATGTTGAAAAAAGTAGCAGTAGGTGCAGCTTTTGCCGCCTCTATCACTGCTGCAAGCTTTGGCGCAAGTGCTCCTGCCCAAGCAATGGATCTCGCAGGTAAGAGATTATCTTTCAGTGGTTCAGCCCAGCTATTGAACCCAAATGTTGCAATCGGCGGAACCTCAACGCTTCAGTTTGTTGATGCAGAGGTAGGCTCACTGAGTCAGATCGGAACACTTGGAGGCAATTTTTCTATCCAGAATCTAACACTCACGAAAGTAGCTACCAATGAATGGTCACTACTATCTCCCGTAACCAGCTGGCTCAGTGGTGGTGGGTTGGGTTCTATCACATTTAACTTGAATACATTCGACTTGGCAAAAGTCACTTATTCAACTCCGGTTGGTATTTTTACCTCATTTGTTGCCAACTTAAGCGGTCAGTTCAAGAACCTGCCGCAAGTAATTGATAGCCAAGATGGAACGTTTAGTTCTCAGGCACAACTTGCATTTACTGGTGACACCTACTCGGCAAGCATTACCGCTGTTCCCGTTCCGGCGTTGCTGCCTGGTGCGGTAGGGGTTGGTTTGGCGGCTCTGCGCAAGCGCAAGGCTCGGGCCCTAGCGACTGCCTAGGCACAAGAACTCCTAGAGTTCATCGATAATCACATTCCACGAACACAGGGAACTCAGTTGATACGCAAACTTGAGTAAGCACCTGAGGCAGAGTAGGGGGAGAATTCAGGCTCTCCCTACTCTTTTGTAGAAAGACTACCTTGTATACCAAATCAACTTGTGATTGCAACCCATCACGATCCTCCTAAATCCCCCTTAATAACGGGGACTTTGAAACCATTTGACTGAATTTCCCTCTTGTTCAGGAGGGCTAGGGAAGATTGGATCTGTCGCATTGATCAATCAATTTGGTATAGACAAACTGCTGTCAGCGTTCTTTGTAACCAAACTAGATTTTCACCTATCTATTCTCTAGAAATCAGCCAGTGACTATTCATACTTGTGTAGAGAAACTCAAGCAAATATTGCACTATAGTCTGGCCACTCGCCATCGGCGGCGACTCGCACTCGTGGGATTGCTGGCCATTCTTTATCTCCCTGACTGGATCAGCGTCTTAGTAGAAGGCATTCTTAAAGGCCGATCGGATTCCATTCTCAATATAGGTTTTATTATCTTAGGTATTCAACCCTTCCTGAAACAGCCCAATGCCTTAACTCAATTACGCGCCGAAGAAGACGATCGCTGGACGGGTTACATTTTGTTAGTCATCGCCAGCGTTGCATTAATTATTTTCCATAGCACTTCCCCTTCAGTGACCTTCCAAGCATTTTCAGTTATGGGGTTAGTCATTGGAGCGCTTTGGAGCACTTGGGGACTTGGATTTTTTCGACAATTTCCAGTCGTCACGCTCATGCTTCTGGCTGCCACCTATCCCCATCTCTCCTTTATCACCGCCGAAGCCTTGCGGTTTGTCACTGCCCCGGACTTGCTAGAGCGCACCATGGCGATCGTGGGCAGTTGGGGCCTGACCCAAATCGGCTATCCTGCCCATGCGGAGGCCGCGATCGTGCGCATGTCTACGGGTTCAGTTTTTGTAGCTCCGGGCTGTAGTGGCTTCGACCTGGCCTTTACATTATGTGGCCTAGGATTCCTCTTAGGACGACTAATGCAGACCCGTTGGCGAAAAACGCTGCTAGTGATGGGGGCGGGCATTCTGCTGGCCTGGATTGCTAACGTGCCAAGAATCATGCTGTTGGCGATCGCGTCGGTTTACTGGGGCAAGGCGTCCTTCGACTTTTGGCATGGGCCGATCGGGGGCCAAATTTTTGCCGGGATCGTCTTCACAATTCACTATTACCTAGCCATGGCCCTGATTGGGCAGGAATCCCCAATCAGCCCTCCAGAATCAGACCCAGCTTCTATCAATAATTCACAAATATAAATTTTTGGCAATGAGAAATCACTTTGTCAGGATTTCTACGGGGAGTCCCTGAAAGAGGGAAAAGTTATTCAGTAACTTCGCGGAATAGTGAGAGATTAACGGCAATGGCCCTCTCTTACAGGTGCAGAAACGCCATCTCTGACTAGGTATCAATGATTCAATTTACTCACCCATTGAGGTTAAACAATTATGGCGGCGTCCTCCTTGTCTACCCCTAACTATGCCAATTCCGGGACCGGAAATACCAATGCCCGAGGTTTGTGCCGAATTGTCGGTGTCGCTTGTTTGATAGGCTTTCTTGTGGATATGGCCGTGCTGACCTTTCCCCCGGCCTTTGGCGAACTGACTTGGCGCATCGGCTTTATGCAGCAGATGGGCGATCGTAGCATTATTCTGCTGTTTGGACTTGCACTGATGCTGTACTCTGCATTGGATACTCGTACCCTAAGACGTCAACTCGCGATCGCTTGTCTAGCGATTGGCATTATTTTTCCGCTCTCCTGCGTTTTAGTTGTACGAGATGCCATCACCTTCCAAAACATGGCCGTAAATAATATCAGCGTGCAATTAGAACGAGCTCAAAAACAATTAGCTGAAATTAAGCCCGGTGAAAATCCCCAGCTAAAAGTTACCCAAGAACAACTCCAAACGGTTGCTAAACAGCTATCTGGTAATGCCCAAGTTGCACAGCAAACCGCAAAAAACACTTCCATCAAAACTGGACTATCCAGCGTGGGTAACTTGCTGGTTGTCGGCTTAGCGCTACTGGGCCTAGGTCGATATGGCATGCGTCCCCCCCGTGGTTAATTGCTAAGACATTGAATGGAAGAGATTCAATCTAGACATTATCAATAGGATTGAGCTAGGGAAAGTTTTCGCTAGCTCCTTTCTCTTATTTCTAAATACTGAGATTATGGAACGGCAAACCCATGGAACGGCAAACCCTAGGCTCACACATTATTGATTGGTGTAGATATATTGGTCGAAATGGTTTTAGAACAAACCATGGATTTCTGATTCTCTGCGGCAGTATCATTCTGATGATCTATGGAGTTATTCTCTTAATTTTTTTAGGGGATATTACAATCCATGGGAGTTCTAGTGCATTCATCAATATTTGTTTTCTGTACCTTGGCATAGCGGGCTTATGGAAACAGCAGGGAACATTAACACAGGAACGAGTTTATCCCGACGATCGCATCATTGGATATGCTTTGCTACTGACCGGAACGATCGGATTTTTCCTATTACATTCCTCGTTTTCCTTACAGGCACTCTGCGCCATGCTGATTGTCATGGGAATGTTATTGAGTCACTTTGGCTTAACAATGATTCGCCACCATTGGCTATTCATTGGGTTTATCATCGTGGGTCTCTACCCCAACATCATTAATCTTGCGACCCAAACTTGGAAATTTGCGACACCCCACAATTTACTTGAATTACTCATGGCAAACCTAGGGAGCCAAGGACTACGGCTACTTGGCTATGAATCGATCGCCCAAGAGCAGTTTATTAAACTAGGATCAGGAGCCGTAGAAGTGGCTTTCGGGTGCAATGGGTTCCATATGAGTTTTGTATTGGGGATGGCAGGATTTATTGTGGGTCAATTTATGCAGCTTTCTGTCCGAAAAACAGTTCTACTAATTATTAGTGGTGTGACCTTAGCATTAACTCTTAATGTACCCCGTGTAATGTTGCTAGCGATCTCATCAGTATATTGGGGCAAACAATCCTTTGAATTTTGGCATGGTTCGATCGGTGGCCAGATTTTTGCCGGGATTCTTTTCACAATTTACTACTACTTAGCTATGTGGATTATCGATAGAAAACCCAATGCAAAAGCTAGTGGGAGTATTGTTTAGACCTAATCAACCGACAATCGTTTGTCCGATATCTTCCGGAGCCATATTCGGTTCTAAGATCCGCCCATCCTTAAACCAGATCACCCGACGGGTACAACGAGCAACCTCCGGCTCATGGGTCACCATCACGACCGTCATTCCACTGGCATTTAAATTCCCAAAAATCTCCAAAATTTCATGGGTCGTTTGGGAGTCTAATGCCCCCGTTGGTTCATCTGCCAGCAAGAGGACAGGTTGATTCACGATCGCGCGAGCGATCGCGACCCGCTGCTGTTGTCCGCCGGAAAGCTGTGTGGGTTTGTTATTCAGGCGGGATTCCAATCCTACTCTGACTAGGGCCTCTCTAGAGCGCTCTCGCCGTTCCGCAGGGGGTACAGCAGCATAGATCATCGGTAACATCACATTTTCCAAGGCCGTCAGTTGGGGTAGCAAATGGAACTGCTGAAACACAAAGCCCAACTTTTGGTTGCGAATGTGGGCCAATTCCTTATCGGGCAATGTTGCGACCTCAACCCCATCCAAATAGTAACGACCGGCTGTCGGCTGATCGAGACAGCCAATAATATTCATCATGGTTGATTTTCCAGAACCCGATGCCCCCATAATGGCGCAGTATTCGCCCGCTTCGACGGTTAAATCAACACCCGCCAACGCATTTACGGTAATGTCACCCATCCCGTAAATTTTAGTAATTTCTTCTAGTCGAACGATCGTGCTAACCATAATAACAATCGGTAAATTATGAAATTGATAAAATCGTATCTAGAGCTATTTATTTTGGCATTAACAGAATTATTTTTTCCATTTCAACTGACAATTGGACTTGTTGATTCTCTATAGCCTTTATTGTAGCTACCCTAGAATTGTAGCCACCCTAAAAAATCTAAGCACTCCGTAGAGCCACGATCGGATCAAGTCTTGCGGCCTGTCTCGCTGGAATTACGCCAAACACCAAGCCAATCGTCCCAGAAACACCCACAGCTAACCCGATCGCGGCCATCGACACCGAAGCTTTTAGGGGCGTAAAGGCTGACACGAGATAAATTCCGCTGACTCCCACCAACGTTCCCAACAGTCCGCCCGCAGCCGATAGCAAGACCGCTTCAATCATAAACTGCACCAAAATATCGGATTGCGCTGCCCCGATCGCCTTCCGAAGACCGATTTCCTGGGTTCGTTCCGTCACCGACACCAGCATAATATTCATAATCCCAATACCACCTACCAGCAAGGAGACCCCCGCGATCGCGGCCAACATCGCCGTTAAGCCTCCTGTAATAGTTCCGACAATGCGAAGAATGTCCTTTTGAGTTTGTACCGTGAAATCATCTTCATTAATAATCTTGTGACGGAGACGCAATAAATTGGTGATTTGAAATTCCGCCGCTGGAATACTTGCTTCATCCTTGGCCGAGATGGAAATAAAAGTCAAATCTAAGCCATAGGGCGAGGTGCGTCCCGTCAAGGATGTTGCACTGGTTGTTAAGGGAATATAGACTGCGTCATCCTGATTACTGCCCAGAAAGGAACCCTTCGCCTGCATCACTCCGACCACTTCAAAGCTTACATTCCGCAAGCGAATCCTTTTGCCGATCGGCGTCTCTTGACCAAAGAAATTAGATGCTACTTCTGAACCCAAAACTGCCACCCGCTGGCTCCGATTCAGATCATCCTCCGTCAAAAAACGTCCCTGAGCAACATCAAAATCTCGAACAGTCAAAAAGGCGGGTGTTGTGCCGACCACTAACGAACTGCGATTGAGCCCACCATAGGTCAAGGTCAATTGGCTTTGGCGCTGGGGAGCCACTTCCGCCACTGAAGGAACCTGCGCCGCGATCGCCTTGGCATCATCCCAGACCAAGTTTCTCGGCAAAAGGGATGTACGTTGCCGAGCCGATCCCGATCCAGGAGAGACAAACAGTACATTCGGCCCTAAGGACTCAAACTGTTCAGAAGCCAGTTTCTGAGCCCCTTGACCAATCCCAATCATGGCAATCACCGAAGCATTACCAATTATCATCCCTAACATTGTCAAAGCTGTTCTCAGCTTATTCGATGTCAGTGTTTTTGAGGCCATTCCTAAACTTTCGACCCAATCCATTGCATGCCTCTCTCAGTTAAGGTTACTCATCTCAGTCAGGTTACTCAGCTATCCAACCCCATCAATCTTTAACCCCATGAATCTTCAACCCCATGAATCTTCAACCCCATGAATCTTTTGTGTTTCTTCGTTCATTAATCTCAGATAGCCCAGCAAAAACCATCAGCACCTTTTATCCATCATTTCGTCGAGATTTCGTCGAGATTTCGTCGAGCAAACCTAAGAGTTACTTATTTTGGGTTATCTTTGACAATCTGATCGAGCTTTTGCCCTTCTGGCAAGGTTACAAAAACCTGCTCACCCGCATTCATTCCATCCAAAATTTGAGTCTGACCTTCTTTCTTCCCATCGGGCCGTTGCTTATCTTGCGTCGCCCCGATCGTCACTCGTTTAAACTGCGGTTTACCCTTTTCATCAGGCACCAATACCCCCGTTTGTCCCCGCTTAGTCACGATCGCCACCGTTGGAACCACTAATGCCTCAATCCGTTGGCCAAGGAATTCTAGATCCGCATTCATTCCAGAACGCAATTTATTCTGGCCTTCCAGCAATTTAATCCTCACTTGGAAAAATTTGACATCCCGTTCTTCGATCGCCTCCGGTGCAATCAGCCGAACTTGACCTTTGAACTTTTGCTTAGGGAACGCATCCACAACAATCTGAGCTTCCTGTCCCGGTTTGATCTGGTTAATATCCACCTCCGGCACCTTGGCAATCACCTCTAGTTCGCTAGCTAACGCCACGATCGAGGTAGAAGTTGCCCCGGTTCCCGAGGCTGAGGCCTGGGTGGTGGGCGTCACAAAGGCTCCCACCGAAGCATACCGTTGGGTCACGAGTCCCGAAAACGGGGCACGGATGATCGTATCGGCAATCCGATTTTCAATCCCCCTGAGTTGGGCGATCGCGGCGGCCAATTGGGCCTCCTGCACCGCAATATCCCCGGTGCTCCCTGTCTGACCCTGTTGGCTTAAGCGATCTTGATTTCCCGCCACCTGGGCTTGGGCCTGGGAAAGCTGAGCCTGGGCCTGGGAAAGCTGAGCCCTCGCCTGTCGGAGAGTCTCACGGGCATTTTGTTCCTTGCGAATAAACTCATCCAAACTGTTTTCGGAAATTGCGCCCTCCTTCTGCAAGCTTTCTTGGCGTTGCCGCTGGCGCGTGGCAAACTCCAACTGCGACTGTGCATCCGCCACAAGCCCTTGCGATCGGGATATTTCACCTTGGGAACGCAACACCTCCCCCTGGGACTTACGCAGATCCGCCTCAGCCTGTCCTACCAACTCAGGTCGCGCCGGATCCTGTAATTGCACCAATCGAGCCCGCGCCGCTTCCACATTGGCCAAAGCTTGTTGGCGTTCGCGCTCCAAATCCGACGAGTCCATCCGCGCGATAATTTGTCCTGCTTTGATGTAATCCCCTTGCTCCACCATGAGTTCCATGACCCGCCCCGCACTTTTGGGACTCACGTTCACCGTTTCCCGGGGAGTCACGGTTCCACTGGCTTTGACCCGCAGCGTCAGTTGTTCGGAAACCACTGGAGTTGTTAATTTACTGGTATCCAAAGCTTTAGAATTCGGTTTGAACAACCCCAAGCCGATCGCAGACAATCCAATGACACCGATCGCTGCACCTGCCACCCACCAGATTTTGGGCGTCTTTTTAAGAGTGGTCAATGAAGGAATATGCATGAAAAAGCCTGTATGCCGGATGAGTGCCTGATTTCCTGTAACAACCTTATCCAAGTCACGAGCATAACCGCCGACTTAGACCAGCCAACCTCGACCATCGGCCTGCCACCGACCCATACCCCAGCCAGGGACAAGGCTGCCTGAAAATTCTGCGGTTAGAAGCAACAAGTAACGAAACGACAGGTAACAATATGTTAATCACTCTAATATAATTCTTAATATACCTATGAGTTCCTAACCGTTGCCTAAAAGTCTTGTTCGCAACATCCCCCTTTGTCATACGTCTGTGAGTATGTTAAGTCTGTCATTACATTGGCCAACTAGCCTGGGTCACTTGAGATAGTGAACCTTAGACAGTGAATCTTAGACAGTAAATCTCAGACATTGCCCCACGGAGATAATCACTAGCATCCAAGACTTGCTAAATGCCAAAGATTCTAGATGTCGCACGGAGAGCATGCAGAAGACTATCCGTCCAGTCCATTTTTAAGCCTCACCTAGCTGATCCCTGAAGTTGATCTTAGCGAAAGGCTCTGGCCTTCGTCCGGGACTTTAGTCCTTCGTTGTTAGACTTCACCCAAATTCAGAAGAGACCCAGCCACGAGCTAAACTGAGGGACACTCTGTAGCCCCCTGACGCCAGACAGCCTCGGATATCCACCATTTCTACGGATAGTTTTCAGATTTTTCCGATCGGGATCACAGATTGGAAAGGGATAGAAGTCAGTATCATAGGCGTAGGGATGCGGACAGTCGGCAGCCTCGGGTTTCCTTGTCCAAAAGTCCCCCGCGATCGTGTCTATAATGGTGCCCGATGCGGTTCTCCTTCCTTTTATAGAAACTTTTCTACAAAAGTGCAGGAAACTGTACGGATCAACCAACCACAAGATTGCATTTTGTATCATGAAATCTTTCTGCATGAGTAACTCCTCGGTCATTTTTGTGACTTTTCCAGAGTTTCCCATTCAGATAGGATTCAGATCGAAGCATGTCTATGCTCTCCGCTTGTGACGATAGCCTATGAGTCCTGTGCCAAATCGACCTCAGCCACCTAAGTCGTCTGCATCTCAACCGAGTTCAACCGACGAGTCCTTAGCGATTTCCTCCGAGGAGATCACGCCCATTAACTCCGAACCGCAAGCCTCCGGATCGGATGATAGCTCTGTGCCTAAATTGGTAAAGCCACCTGCACGGCCTGTACGTCCCGTGGCTCCCCCACCGGAACCCGAGCCTCCCGCGCCGGAACCCGCTACTGCTCCTGAGTCCCAACCTGTAATTGCCAAGGCTGAGACCAGTGGTGCAGTTGTTCCCGATCCTGAAGAGTCCAGCGAGGCAGTGACCACGATCGATTCGGCTGATCTGTCACGGATCCGTCCGATTCCTGCTCCCAGTGAACCGATGCAATATCGGGCGATCGGGTTGGTGCGGGGTCGCTATGCCCCCGAGGAAGAGCAATTTACCCGAGGAACCCTCACCACCAGCGATGGCACTGAAATTGAGGCTGTCCTATTGGGTCGGGTCATGAGTCTGGTGAAAAACCACCTTCCCCTAGACGAACCCCACCTATGGGTTGTTTATCCCCGCACTCGCGAAAGAGAAGGTACCCTACATTTGCAAATTGTGGGCGTCTGGGAACCTGAGAATTTAAATAAGCCTGTCACAGAAACTGATGACGACGCTGAAGATATTGAAGATGTCGAAGATATTGAAGCTATCGAAGACTTGAACGAGTCTGAAGACTTGAGCGAGTCTGAAGAGCCTCAAGTGGCCGACCCAGAATCCGTCTCAGAGCAGACCAGTCCTCCAACGGAGATTAATTATCGTCCTTACGTTCCCTCCTCCGAAGTCGAGGATAACTACTTCTCCATTCGTGGCGAAATCGTTCACCACGAACCGGGGGACAAGCATATTGTTGTAAAAATTCAGCAAGTGCTCAAGAAAAAAGTTAAAGGCGATTCCACCAAGTTCTTTAAGCTCAATCTAGAAGGAAACTTAACTGGTAAAGTTCTAGGCTATTTTTGGGATCTGCATGTCCACCGGGAAGGTCAAGCCTTAGTCATACAGGAAGGCACCCAAATTGCCATGGTGATGCCGAAGAAGCGCACCCAACGACCGGATGGTCGCGGGGGATTCCGGAGAGGCGGCGGTGGTGGCGGTGGCCCTCGGCGTCCCGGCGGTGGCGGTGGCGGTGGCGGCAGACCTAGCTTTCGGAGTGGGGGTGGCCGCAGACCAGAAGGCAGACCGGAAGGAAGGCCAGAAGGCAGACCTGCGGCTCCCAGTCGGCGCGAACCGGGCGCAGCGCCTCCGCCCAAGCCGGTTATCAAGAAACGAGACCACAGTGAAACGGGGGGCTAAGGCAGCCCACTCTTCGTAAGCACAGCAGCCTAGTTTGCTAGATTCACGTCTAGGAACAAGGGCACCCATAGGCAAGCCTGGGTCTTTTCCGACTCAGGCTTCATCATTTGCGCTCACCTTGGCGCTGACCTTAGGGCCACCTTTATAACCCTGTTTTCCTCAAATTGCCAGGGATTCGGCCTGACTCGGCCCTACCACAAAGTCCCTAATCGCATCTAACAGCGCTTGGGGGGCATCCGATCGCATCAGGTGGCCGCTGGTTTCAAAAATCTGCAACTTTGCGCCGGGAATCAGTTGGGCAATTTCTTCAGAAAACTCGGGGGCACAAATCCAGTCATGACGGGCAGCCAGTACCAGGGTTGGAGCGGTAATGCGGGGTAACTCAGGCCGTAGGTCAAAGGTCCGCAGAAAGCCGCCAAAGGCGACATTAATTGCATCCACCGAAAAAATAGTTCGTCCGCGTCCAGCGGCCCTCTCTGCCGTCTGAGGCTTTTGGGAATACAGGGGAGCCATGACTTGGAAATATTCCGCTAGTTGCGTTTCTGTTTCAAACTCAGCCTTCCAGAGACGATCGGCCATCCTTTGTTGTTCCGGGGTTCCCCGCATAGCCAAAATCGCCTTAGCCCGGTCTAGGAAGCCGCAGTGGGCAGCGGTAACATACACAATCAGGTGAGCAACGTGTTGGGGATAGCGTGCCGCATAGGCCATGGCCACCATCCCACCGTAGGATCCCCCAATCACGACAATTTTTTCGAGTCCTAGATAACATCTCAGGGCCTCTAAATCTTCCACGTTGTTGTCGAGGGTGTAGGTCGATCGATCGCCTCTGGCCGATCGTCCTTGGCCCCGATGATCGATATAAACCAATTGCAGGGTCTGGGCAAGGGGCGAAAAAGTGGGTTTGTAACTGGTATGGTCTGCTCCTGGCCCTCCATGCAGCAAAAAGGCCACGGGTTTTTCCCGCATTCGATCGCCCTCGGGAACGAGGCCAGATCCTTCCACATCAAAGAAAATTTCCGTCTCCCGAATTTTGGCCCGCATCGCTAATTTTCTCCTAGAAAATCGAAATACTCCACGGCGTCAGGTCTAGGCTTCAGTTGCCTCGCATATCTTGGGGAATAAACACCCGATCGCGGGGCAGCTCTGCCACGGGTTCTGTGAGCAAAAATTCACCAGCTTGGATCCAAGATTTCAATTCGATCGCGACTTGGCGGGAGAGGTACAAACTGGCGAGGGGTGCCACCCGCACAAGCTTGCCATCAATGCTGAGCTTGCCGGACTTGAGTTGGGCATAGCTGACCAGACCAAAGGTCGGGCGTACCCGGCGCGGAATCGAAAAATCCACCACAGGCGCGACCAAGTCCTTATCCTGCACGGCACAATGGGCCACAACCTCTTCCGTCAGCACCGGCAACGGAATGCCAACCCCCAGCATGACCGATGCCCCGTAGCCCTTGAAATAGCAGCCTCTGACCCACCGGGCATCCATCTGTTTGGCATCTCCAATCAACGCGAGGGTCGCCGCAGGGCCGATCGGCGTTTCATTGGGCAATCGTTTCTGCAACGGAAAATGCTGCGTTCCTTCCCAAGTAACATAGCCAATCCCACCGCCCAGAAAAATTCGGGTGCCAATCCCCACCAGTTGCAGCTTGGGATCATTCAGCAGCGGGGAAATGGCCCCAGGGTTAGAGTAAACCGCATTGCCCAACTGGGGTTGTAACGTGCCCAGGTAGGTATAGAGCGGGCGCTCTCCGCCGTTAACGCCCACAATAAAGTTTTGGTAGAGGTTGCGGGGATTGAACAGATAGAACTGGTTAATCCGATCGCGGTTGATCGTCGTTTCAAAGGAACTGCGGGGATAGCAGTCGGTCACCTGCCCGATCGCCCGCAAGCTCACTGATTTGCCCGCGATCAGATCCTCGATGACATGGCCACCGCCGCGATAGCGACGATTCGCATCCCGTGATTCTTCCTCGATGCCATCGTTGGCACTGCCATACTCAGCCGATTGGCTAGCCCCCAAATACAAATCCACCGCTCCAAAGCCCGAGTAAGCCGGAACTCCATCCACCCAACATTGGCGGATTTTGATTGGCGGATCCGTTTGACCTAGATTTAAAATTGCACCGGAGGACTCCATGGGTTCGAAGGTTCCCGTCGTCACCACATCGACTTCCTGGGCAGTTTGAGCCACGCCCACATCGGCCACGCGGGCTTTGAGTTCTTCGACAGTGAGGACAACGGCGTTGCCTGTTTGAATTTTTTCGTTGATTTCGGGGATCGATCGCATGCCAATTCTGGCCCATTCCCTAGCTGATGAGTAGTGCCCCCATTATCCCCCACTGGTTCCGGAGCACTAGGTTATAAAGCCGATCGAAAAAAATTCAGAAAATATTTGACAAACGCCTCGCAAGTCTGCCATTATAGATTTCGTCGAGAGGCCGCGAGGCTGAAAACTGCAAGGGACTGTAGTTCAATTGGTTAGAGCACCGCCCTGTCACGGCGGAAGTTGCGGGTTCGAGCCCCGTCAGTCCCGTAGAAAAATCAATAATAAAAAATGGCCAACAACAGAATTTAAGGTTAACTTGTTCTTGTTTGTTTGCTAATTTTAATACCTGTCAAAGCGATGTCTAATTGGTCGCTGCTAAAATTTTTATTGCCTTTGTTATTGGCGATTCTGCTGGGTTTAGGCATCTATGGATTGCAAACTCAGCGGGTTCATGAATTGGTTCTTGCTGCTGGATCTCCGACGGGGGAAAGTTACCTGCTCAGCCGCGCGATCGCCCAAGCCGTCGCAAAAAATCATCCCAATTTGAAGATTAAGGTCATTTCCACCTGTGGCAGTTCGCAGAACTTAGAGCTTTTGGAATCTGGTCAAGTGAACCTTGCAACGTCGCAGGCCGATATTCCTGCGAGTGCTAACGCTCGATCGATTGCGGTGCTGTATCGCGACATTTTTCAACTCGTCGTTCAGCCCAATGCCCAAATCCACCAAATGAGTGATTTCGCTGATCAAACCCTTGCCCTGCAAGCGGATAGTGGAGAGCAGCGATCGTTTCAGGAAATCACCCAGTACTATGGCTTGGATTCCGTTAATTTACAAACAACGCCCTGTCAGCCACCTCTCAGCGATCGATCGGATAGCTTTGAAACCCAGCAAGCCGATGGTGTTTTCCGGGTGCGAACCTTGGGTAATGACTACATTGCGATGCTAGTGCGCCAGTTCCACGGGCAATTGATTCCGATCGCTCAGGCGGAGGCTTTACAGATTAATCATCCAGCATTGGAAGTGGCCACCATTCCCCAAGGCGCGTATCAAGGAAATCCGCCCATTCCTGCCCACCCCTTACCAACCGTTGGGGTCAAGCGCTTGTTGCTGGCCAGTAAGACCTTAGATAAACGCTGGGTGCGTCAAATTACACAAACCTTGGATGAGCATCGTTTGGACATTGCCAACGCCCTGCCGCCGGAACATCGTGAATTACGATCGCTGGTTGCCAACATTAGCCAGCCCAGCAATTCCATTGGGACTGGAATTCCAATTCATATGGGTGCTCGGGCCTATTACGATCGCAATAAACCCACATTATTCTCATTTATTCTGGAAAATGGATCAACGTTTGTCACCTTGGGGACTCCTGCGATCGCAGCTATTTTCTGGATTTGGCAACGCTTTTTAGAACGCTTACGCCAACAGAAGGATTTAGCAGAAGATTATATTAGTCAAGCAATTCAAGCTATGGCTGAGGAAACGGAATCTGATCCAAAAATGCGACAAAAAATACTTCGAGACAAACTCATACAATTAGAAGAACAATTTAATCAAGCAGCAACGGCTCTAGTCAACGAAGCGATTTCCCAGGAAGCCTTTCGGACGTTTAATGAAGCCTACACAACAACGCGAACTGTTTTGGAACGCAGAATAGCCCAAGCATCGGAAGAATTAGCCGATCGCTACATTGAGCAGTTAGTGAACCTATCCCAGCGATCGAGCCCATCTCCGGTCAACCCGTCTACACTACCCAATCCGCCCACTGCTCAAACGGTTCAGCACCAAGAATTAGGCAAGATTCTAGCCGCGATCGAAACCAGTTTACTCAACAAAGAAATTTCGCAGGAATCCTTCCGGACTTGCCTCGATACCTATCGCCTTGCTTGCGAAAAGATCTAATTTGTTCTAGCAACATTGCGACAGCTGCCACGGACAATTTGTGGCAAATGTGACAGAATAGGGATAATTTTTCTCCCATAAAAGATCCTGCTAAGAATAACTCATATGAGTAATTCAACGTCTCCACACCGTTTTCTACGATCTCGATTCCTACAAATCGCTGAGTATGCCTCGGTTGCTGGCTCAGTAGTAGGCGTTGTTGCTTCAGCTCTATCGCAGCAGGTTGTCTATGCTGCAGCCCCACTTTCTTTATCCTTATGTCTAAATTTACTCAATCGGCGGAGTTATGAACAGCGGCTTAACGCCGTGATCGTCCACATCGATCGACAAATGCTAGACCTGCCCGTTCCCAATCAAGCAGATATTATGGAACGAGCAGCGACGCTTCAGGAACAAGTTAACGCGATCGAGCGACGCCAAACTGAGCAAATCACACAACAGGGTGAGGTTCGATCACAGCTTACTCGGCTTAATGAGCAGTTAACTGCACTTCAGCAGGGGCAACCTGCCATCCCCACAAATTTGACTGAATTGCAAACTCAGTTCTCCCATTTCAGTGACCAACTGGCTTCTATCCAGCAGCGTCAAGCAGATACAGCAACAAGTCAAACGGTATTAGAAGCCCAACTGAACCAATCGCGAGAAGCTTTTGCCATTCAAGCGGCGCACATGGCTCAAAACTTGACGAGTGCCACTGAGCAAATTGATCAGCAGATTATCCAACTGAGTAATCAAGTGACGAGCATTCGACAACGTCAAACGGATGAAGTCACTGATCAGGCTGAGGTACGATCGCAACTTTTCCAACTGCATCAACAACTCACCGCAATTCAGCAACACCAACACGAAGTTGCAAGATATCAAATTGAGGTGCAGACGCAATTCTCACGACTCAATGCTCAATTGGCTGTACTACAGGAACAACAAAATCATACAACAAACCGAACTGAGCTAGAAGCACTCCAACAGTTGTTGTTTGAGCTAGCAGAACAAGTTTCTCAGCTCCAACAGCGACTGACCACAGTTGACGTGCTTCAAATCGAGTCACCCTCCATTCTTAGAAACCCAGAGGTCTCCAATCTAACACCGGATTTAGAAATTAAAACCGAGTCTCATGCTTCTGATGGCTTGAATGAGGGAGCCGAGATCGAATTGGGAGAATTGTCGCTTAACTTAGGTATCGATTTCGGCACGAGTTTTACGAAAGTCTGCTTCCGAGATATGGTGAACAACCAATCAGAGATTGTTACTTTTACCGATGAAGTCACTCATTTAGAAGAAGCCTTACTGCCCACGAAAATCGGTATTTTGCCTGATGGCACATTAATTACCGGATTGACTGCTTCAGAATGGCAACGATACGACGATCAAGGACAAACAACAATAGAATTTATCAAAATGCGCCTTGCAGAGTTTGATCTACCTCAAGGCATGGAAAGCTGGCAACTCGAACATCTTCCTCAAGTGAGGCAGGCTGAAGCCGTTGAAAATCTTTGTGCTTACTATCTCAGCCGTGTCATTACCCGTGCTCAAGCTTGGATTCGTCGCCATAAGCCAGAGTTGGTCATGAATCAGAGAATTGATTGGTCAGCAAATGTCGGTGTTCCCGTTGAATACTACGATTCTCAAGCCATTGAGCGATTCAGGAGAACACTTTCCCTGGCTTGGCTATTAAGCAACGAACCTCAGACGAAACCAATCACTTTGGAAAATTTGCAGGATTGCCTCAAACCCCTTCGGGCAAATTTACAACAGGCAACGACTAATTGCCATGCAATTCCAGAAATTGCAGCGGAGGTGTGGTCATTGATCAACTCGCGAGAAGTAGATACCGGATTTTATGTTCTTTTTGATATTGGAGATGGGACACTTGACGGGAGTGCTTTCCGATATTGGAATGATGACGGGGAGAAAAAAATTGACTTCTTTTCAGGAGAAGTCAAACCTTTTGGAGTGACTGCTTTTGCCCAACAATTAGCAAAAGAGTTGGGTATGACAGAAACCGATACCAAAGAAATAATTTGTGCGAACGTATCTAATTGTCCTGATAGTTTTGAAGCTAGCTCTGCTCGAAAAAAGATTCAACAATTAGTTGCGAGAGTGATTTTAAAAGGAAGGTCTGAATACGTTAACCACGGATTTAGATTGATGCAGCCTGGTTTGAAAACAACCCTTGATATTCTTATTGGTGGGGGTGGAGGACAAACCATGTTTTATCAGCAAGCTATTACCTCGACTTATCAGGACTTCCAACACAAGAATGCGGGCATTCCAGAGTATGCTGTACGATCGCTCCCCCTGCCGAAAGATCTAGAAACGAATGGCATTAATAATGACCAATTTCATCGATTTGCCGTAGCCTATGGCTTGTCGATTCCAGATGGGGAAAGACCAGAGGTTCGACTCCCCAGTGAAATGGAGCAAAGCAAACCCATCTCTAAAAAAGAAAAAGATCCACTGAGTCAGCCTCCTAAATACGATGAGATGAGAGGTTCATGGTGAGCAGTATGAGTTGGAATCCAGCGATCGCGGGTCAGGAAGTTAGGATCAAAGGCAACCCCAGTTATCGGGGTATCACTACGGGCAAAACTCGTCCATCAGGAACACGTCTCTTAGTGCAAATACAATTTGCACCGAACGAGAAGTCGTATAAGCCTTACAATCTCCTGGAACTTTGTGGAGAATCCGAGGAACTTTGCGACCTATTTCAGCAAGGAAAATTTAGTGGAGCAGATGACCTCAGAAAAATTCTCACATTCGAGAAATTAAAGGGGCAACTCACCAATATTTTTTACAGTATGGAGTCAAGCAAGACTGACTTCTATCCGCATCAGTTTAAGCCAGTATTGAAATTTCTAGAGTCTCCTGTCGGACGTTTGCTGGTTGCCGATGAGGTTGGTTTGGGAAAAACGATCGAGGCAATGTACATCTGGAAAGAGCTGCAAGCCCGAACGGATGCTCGTCGTTTATTAATTCTTTGTCCAGCAATTCTGCGAGAGAAGTGGCAGGGTGATTTGCAGCAGCGATTCAATATCGTTGCTCGACTAACCAGTGCTCAAGAGCTTTTAGAAGAGGTAAAGCACGTTCTGCAAAGCCAGTATCAGCATTCGTTTGTCTGCGTTGCCAGTTTAGAAGGCATTCGTCCAGGGACGGATTGGGAAGACGAGTCGAACACGAGTGCTAGAGCAGAACTAGCACGATTATTAGACCAGAATCCTGTTGCTGATGACGTGGGACTGTTTGACTTGGTCGTGATTGACGAAGCACATTATCTACGCAACCAATCGACAGCCACTCACCGCTTGGGGCAATTAGTGAGGGATGCATCTCGTCATTTATTGCTGTTGACGGCAACCCCCATTCAAACTGAGAGTGCCAATCTCTATCAACTGCTGAAAATCATTAGCCCAGAAGACTTTTTCGATGAAACTGTCTTTCATCAGATGCAAGCAGCTAACGCACCTCTGATCCGCGCGTTGCGATCGCTCTGGAGCCATCCTCCGGATTTATCAACGGCGAGGCATGAACTCGATCGTGCCCTGCAATCTGAGTATTTTCGAGAAAATCAGGTGCTTCAACAAATCAAAACTTTGCTGCGGACCCCAGAAACGATCAGTGCAGAAACGCAAGTGAGACTAGGCTACAAGCTCGAAAGTGCCTCACTGATCAGCCAATATCTTACTCGTAGCCGGAAACGCGATGTGATTCCCAATCGGGTTGAACGCGCCTCCCAAACGTTATGCGTTCCTTTCTCAGACAGAGAGAAACAAATCTATGAGTCTGTAACACAGTCAATTCGAAAACAGAGCAAAGGTAAGCAAGGCGTTCCCTTATTTCGATTGATTGCGTATCAACGACAGATGGCAAGCTGTTTGGTTGCAGCTCTGCAATCCTGGTCAGAACAGGGCATTCTGGATGAAATGCAAGCGGATGAACTATTTTGGGAAGATTTGGGCATTGCACCCGAACTGCAATCTCAAATCCAAGAGCCACTCAATCCGATAGTTCAACTCGCAGAAATCGACTACGAACATCTCGAAGCTGAAGATACAAAATATCGCACGCTAGTTGAGTTTTTGTGCGGCGAACTTAAGAAAAATCCACAGGAACAATTTGTTCTATTTGCTTACTTTCGTGGGACGCTCCACTATCTCCAACGCCGATTAGAGGCAGACGGCATCCAGACAAGTCTAATTCTCGGAGGCATGGGCGATCGCAAGTGGGAAGTCATTCAACAATTTGAACAAGGCAAAGCCTCGGTTCTTCTCTCCTCAGAAGTTGGCAGTGAAGGGATTGACCTGCAATTTTGCCGCTTTTTGATCAACTACGATCTACCCTGGAATCCCATGCGAGTAGAACAGCGCATCGGACGCCTCGATCGCTTAGGACAGAAAGCCGAGCGTATCTCGATCGTCAATTTCAGTTTAGTAGACACCATTGAAGAACGCATTCTGACTCGGTTGTATGACCGCATCAATGTGTTTCGAGAAAGCATTGGAGACCTCGAAGATATCCTCGGTGCAGCAACGGAAAAACTGCTGGTCACGCTCTTTAACCCGGATCTCACAGATGATGAGAGACTTCAGCGTGCTGAACAAACTTCCAGAGCCATTCTCAAAAAATCTGTTGAACAAGAGCGATTAGAGCAAGAAGCGGTGAATCTAATCGCTTTTTCGGATCACATTTTGAATGCAGTCACGGAAAGCCGTGATCAAGGGAGATGGGTTACGTCCGAAGAACTACATTCCTTTGTTGAAGACTACTTTGCTCGTTACTATGAAGGAACGACTATCAAACCCGTTCCCCAGCGAGAAGCCGTCTTTGAGATCAGACTAAGTGAAGATGCCAAGCTCGATTTAGAATGGTTTCTCAAACAACACCGTGTTGCCACCCAAACCCGCTTACATCGATCGCCCGTTCTCTGTTTGTTTGATCCTCGTATCAAAGTCAGCCGTAAAGCAGACAAAGGCAACCTGCTAGAACTGCTCGATCCAACGCATCCGCTGATCCAATGGATTAGATATAGTTATGAAAGTGATGCCCAAAAACTTCACCCGATCGCGGCAATTCAGTGCCAGCAGTCAGACATTGGGCTTGCACTAGGGCAATACGTTTACGTGATTCATCGGTGGCTATTTAAGGGATTGCGCTCTGAAAGCTGTTTGGCTTACCAAGTGGCTTGCTGCTCGACAAAGCAACTGTTATCGGATGAGCAATCAGAGCAATTTGTGTATCGAGCTGCCCGTTACGGGAAAGCTAAGCCTAACGCAGCAAACTTGTTAGCAGGCACCGATCGCCTTCTAGCCTTGTACAGTGATTGCCAGGGTGCCTTAGAAGAAGCCTTTGAAAAAGCATCCCAGGAATTCGATGCTGAGAATGACAACCGTTGTAGGGTGCAAGAACGCAGTGCTGAAAACTATGCCCAACGACGACGACAACAACTTGAAGAACGCATTCAGCAGTTTCAACAATCGGGGCGGCTCCGAATGCTACCTGCAACTGAAGGATTGCTCAAAAAGGTGAATCGAGAATTGGAAAACAAGCGTAGATTGATTGACGATCGACGCAATACAGAACTCAAGCTCATCGAACTCGCTGCCGGAGTTATCTTTGTAGAGTAAGGAGTCCCAGAAAATCACACAACATCCAATAGATTATCCGTAGTCAATTAATGATTATGTTTAGAGACATTAATGCCGTGAAAGTTGAAGAAGAACTCCAAGACATTTTGCAAAACATAGAATTTAGCCTGCATTATGCATCAATAGTCCGGACAATTTTAGCGAGGCAGGAGTGGACAGAGAAGCTATCCATCGGATAGGGTGCAAATTAATCCAAAACGCACCGGATGGATAGCCATATGGAAAATATTGTACAAAGCCTACTTGCAAAAGTGGGCATTTTCGCAAACCGCAAGTG